>NZ_QGDU01000002.1 GCF_003149045.1 Fibrobacter sp. UWR4
ATTAAATTTTAGAAAATAGCCCATTTTTTGTTTAATTTAGGCGAAAGTCAACAAAAAAGGGTGGCGAAGCCACCCACACATGTTGATGAAGAGCCTTTTTTTATGGGTAATTAGATCAGGCCCCTGAAAAACAGAACCAAAAAACACCACCAATTTACCCATAACAACATTCAAAACATTTGATTTATAGGTAAAATGCAACACCCTTACGCCATTATGTTCAATATCAAAGAAAATTTAGACGCAATCAACAAGCAAATCACCAAACTTTTGCAGCACCTTCCCAAAGTAAAACCCACGTCCGGGACATTGAGAGTAGCCCACAACAAAGGTTGCCCGCAGTTTTACCACATGATCCAGAAAGGAGACACCAACGGGACATACATTCCAAAATCAGATGCGGAACTCATTACGTCCTTAGCGCAAAAAGACTATAACGAAAAGTGTCAGCGCATCCTCAAAAAAATGCAGAAGCAAATCAATGCATTTTTAAGGAAATTTCATCCAGAGGAATTCTCTGCGCTACATACGAAACTTGGGGTTCGTCGCGATTTCATTACCCCGCTGATTTTAACAGACGACGAATTCGCAGCGCAATGGCAGGCCATCCCTTACACAGGAAAATCTATTTCAAGCGATGTGCCGCAACTCATCACCTCACGGGGAGAACATGTGCGATCAAAATCCGAATGTATCATTGCAGATACGCTAACTCGCCTAGGCATTCCTTATCGCTACGAGGCTCCGCTCAAAATCGCCATCAGCGATAATCCAGATTCCAAAAGCAAGCGCAGCTCACTAAAACACGCCGTCACTTTCCATCCGGACTTCACCTGCCTAAACAAGCGCACCCGCCAGGAATACGTCTGGGAACATTTCGGCATGATGGACAAACCAGACTACGCCCACAATGCGGTGGAAAAAGAACGTATATATGCAAGTGCGGGTTTTATCCCAGGCATAAATTTCATCGCCACCACCGAGACAACGGAACTTCCGTTGAACAGCAAACATGTTGAGCAACTAGCAAAAAAGCTTCTTCTATAAGGAGTCTCTCTCCTATTCAAGCGAACCTTTCAAATCTTCAAATCATAAAGTTCAATAAAATGTTTATTTCTAATTTTGTATATATACCTTATGCGCCGTTTGATTTTCACAATTTTTTTTGCATTTGCAGTAGCGCTCTACGCCCAGAAGGACAAAAGCCAAGCTGTTCTAAATGACAATTTAAATTGTCTACTGTTTGAAGACTGCAAAAACGCCAGTTCCGATTTGCAAGAAGCGCATAAACGCAAAGCCTTCTGCAAAGAAAATACGGTCCGCCTCAACATGCTTATTCTTGACGACTACTTCGTTGTAAGCCAGCAGGAAAATGGCAAACTCTATCCCGACACCATCGTAACGAAAATCTATTCCGCAGACGCCATCCGCGAACTTCCCCAGTGGGTCCGAGTTTACGGCGTAAAGCAAGCCTCTCCCGATTCGATTCTTAGCATTCTGAAAGGTATGTACCAGCAAAACAAAGGCAAATCGGATCGGGAAGAACTTCTTATCTCCTACCCGCTTCAGGACAAAAGCATCTACGAATACAAAAATTTTATCAGCGCCATTAAGAAAATCGGTTACACCAAAATTCGCCTTGTAGGATTCAACAATGAATTTGATGCAGAAGTCTATAAAAAGCTTCAACTTCAAAAGTATAGCGAAAAGCAAATTGAATCCTGGGAAAGTTCAAGAAATGAATGCAACAAAGATTGGCTGAGGATTGTCGAAAACAAACTCATGTATGGAAAGCGATTAAACTATCAAACCATTAGCGATCCCATCATAGAACCAGGTCATAGATCATTTGCAGGAGTCAAAGACATTCTTGTCAAACAGCAAAGAAAGCTCGTCGCAATTCAAAAGAAATTCAAGAATAAACTATCCCAACTTAAGGATGTGAAAACTCCAGAACATCCCGATGCAGATGCGCAAATAAAAGTCACCCTTAAATTTATCATCGCTCCCGAAGGAAACATTTCCAAGATGGAGATTATTTCTTCAAATTCCCAGAACGAAGAATTTGACCAGTGTGTTTTCGACGAAGTTTCTAAATGGATTTTTGAAAAAGCGGAGCACCCCACAACATTGACTGTTCCCTTCAAATTTGACAAGGACTAAAGAGGGCTTAAGCAATGAGCAAAGTTTTAATTCTCGTAGGTAGTCCTCGCGTTCACGGCAACACGGAACTTCTGGCAAATGCTTTTGCGGAAGGAGTCCATCAGCAGCTTGATGAAGCAGGCAGGCCCCGTCACGAAGTGGAAATTCTAAATGTGGCGCGTATGAATATCGCCCACTGCACCGGTTGCAACACCTGCTTTACCCGTGAAGGCAACGCCTGCGCTCGCCGCGACGACATGGACAAAGTATATGCAGCCCTTGCCCAGGCAGAAGTTCTTGTGATTGCCTCGCCGGTTTATTTCTACGGAATCAGTTCCCAGATGGCAGCCTGTATCGACCGCCTGCACACGCCTCTGCGAAACACATTCCACATCCACAAGGCCTGCCTGCTGTTGTGCGGAGCGGCGGGACTTCCCAACATTTTTGACGCCATCACCACCCAGTACGAAATGGCCCTGAAATTTTTTAATATTCAGGACTGCGGTCGCGTCCTGGTGCGAAACGTCAAGGACAAGGGAGACATTCTGAATACAGATGCACTTGAGTCCGCAAGAAAACTAGGCGCAAGTATTTAAATATGAAGTTCACGAATTACATCTTTGACTTAGGCGGTGTCATTCTAGACATCAACATGCAGAATGCGCTGGATGGTTTTAAAAATCTTGGAGTTCCCGAAGAGGAACTGCGGTTCGACGAAGGTCCCACAGCAAAGATAATGCAGGAATACCAGCTGGGGCGCCTGACCACCGAGGATTTCTGCGACGCCATTATTGCAAGAAGCATTGCCTCGACGAAACCAACCCGCCAGCAGATTGTCGACTCCTGGAATTCCATTTGTCTGAACATACCCCAGCGAAAGATTGATGCCCTACGTGTTTTAAAAACACAAGCTAATGTATTCCTGCTGAGTAATACCAACGAACTTCACTGGAAATATTGTCTGGATCATTGGTTTAATGTTGGCAAGGGAGTCTACGGTCCCAATAACTTGAACGACTGTTTCCATCACGTTTTCCTCAGTCAGGAAATGCACCTGGAAAAGCCCGATCCGGAAATTTTCATTCGTACATTCCAGAAAATATTTACCTTAACGACCAGCGACCTTCCTAATGCGGAAAACACCGTTTTTCTAGACGACAACAAGGCGAATATTTACGCAGCAGCATCCTGCGGTATCAGCACAATCCACGTCACCCCCGAGTACAACTGGGTCACAAATTTAATCTAGACATTCCCGATTTATTTTTACCACCGGACAACTGGGGTGAAGGCAACAATATCACCAATCAAAGCACGAGTTGCATAATCCCAGTCGCTACCAGTTACCTCAATCGATCTCAGGGAGGCCTTACCTTCCTTTACACCATAAGCAAGAATCTTCCCGGTCTTTGCATCATAGAATGCATACCTGGCTTTAGCCTTAAAGAAATTATATGCAGAGACACCACTATACGGAGTAGTCTGCATAGCCATAGAAGCCTGATTGCCCTGAACAGTCATGTATTCCTCTGATTCACAACCAAACCAGATATTACTCAGCACAAGATAAACATCGGCTCCATTCATACTTGCATAAGCGGGAGCTTCAAAATCCTTTTCCCCCAGCTTTACAATCTGAACGGACAAAGCGCTTGCATCCACAAGTTCTATGGATGTCTTGACTTTTTTTCTAGACTCCTCATCCATCTTTTCGGTTACAACATTTTCAAACCACTTGCCGAGATTATCCTTATATTCAGGCAAGCCATCCGTCAATTGTTGTGGATTACTGATTGTTGGATTCACATACACAACCTTCACACTTGTAGGTTGTTCAGTCCAGGAAGAATCCTTGAAATAAGTGGGAGCAGCACAGCCCCAGAGCAATAAAGAAATTGCAATTACAGAAATAATTGACTTAAGCATTCTAACCTCCCAAATGTAATGCGATTCCAAATCTAACAATAAAAGACTAAATTTGCCTTGTGAAATTCGAGAAAGACTCTCTCTACATCTGGGTAGGCGGCAGTTGCGACTACGGCCATAAGGAGCGTGCCGGCGGTGGAGCCTACATCGCTCAGCAATACGATACCGAATCAAAAAATAGTGACGACGGTAAAATCGTGGACACCTTTACCTGTGCAGAATTCAACACTACAGAATTCAAGATGATCTTTACCGCCATGGATCATGCGGTCCAGAAATTCTCAAATCAAAGAATCGTCTTTCTGTCCAACGTCCAGTACATTATGAACTATGAAAAACGAGACCTTGTGGACTTGAAGGTTCTCCCCTACCACAGGTTCGAACAACAAAAAGAAGTTCACGACATGGCAAGCAACGCCATGCGGGAACTGCGCAACAAAAAGCAACAACAATAATTTCAAAAAAAATCCCGCGGCAGCGATTACTGCAGCGGGATTTTTCATAAAGCGGAGCCTCTCACATCCCTACGTTTGGGAAAGGAGGATCTTAAGGGGGGCGGAGCCTCCCTTTGTCTCATTACTCAGAACGGTAGTTCGGAGCTTCCTTGGTGATGGTCACATCGTGAGGATGAGATTCGCGGAGACCTGCACCAGTGATGCGGACGAAGGTAGCCTTGTCGTAGAGTTCCTTCAGGTTTGCAGCACCTGCGTAACCCATGGCAGAGTGGATACCACCGATGATCTGGTAAATGGTGTCGCGGAGCGGTCCCTTGTAAGGAACGCGGCCTTCGATGCCTTCCGGAACGAACTTGCGGGGTTCCTTGATGCCACCCTGGAAGTAACGATCTGCAGAACCTGCAGCCATGGCGCCCAGAGAGCCCATACCGCGATAGCTCTTGAAGGTACGGCCATCAGCCAGGATGACTTCGCCCGGAGCTTCTTCGGTACCAGCGAACATGGAACCGATCATCACAGCGTGACCGCCAGCAGCCAAAGCCTTGACGATGTCGCCAGAGAACTTGAGACCACCGTCAGCGATAATCTTGACGCCAGCCTTGCGAGCAGCCTTGCCGCATTCAACAACTGCGGAGAACTGCGGATAGCCAACACCAGCAACGATACGAGTGGTGCAGATAGAGCCAGGACCAATACCTACCTTGACGATGTTAGCACCGCACTTGGCGAGCTCAGTAACAGCTTCCGGAGTGCAAACGTTACCACCGCAGATGGTGAGCTTCGGATACTTCTTACGAACAGTCTTCACCATGTTGCGAACACCGATGTGGTGACCGTGAGCGGTGTCGATGACCAACAGGTCAACGCCTGCCTCAACGAGGGCAGCGACGCGTTCCAAGGTATTGGCAGAGGTACCAACAGCAGCACCCACCAGCAACTGGCCATTCTTGTCCAGGCTTGCGGAGGGATTGTTTTCGCGCTTCAAAATGTCGGTCATGGTAACGAGGCCCTTCAGGTTGCCAGCATTGTCCACGAGAGGAAGCTTTTCAATACGATTTTCAGCCAGGATTTCCTTAGCCTTGGCAAGACTGATCTTGGGAGAAGCGGTGACCGGGTTCTTGGTCATCACCTTTTCAATCTTCACATTGAAGTCAGAGATGGTGCGGAGGTCGCGGCTAGTGAGCATGCCCACCAGCTTGCCATTCTTAAGAATGGGGAATCCGCTAATCTTGTGCATAGCACGCATTTCAAATGCAGCGGAAACCGGCTGGTCTGCTTCCAGGGTAACCGGATTGCTAACGATACCGGACTGCCAGCGCTTGACCTTGCGAACTTCTTCAGCCTGTTCTTCGACGGACATATTCTTGTGGATAATGCCGAGACCGCCCTGAAGTGCAATGGAGATAGCGAGAGGAGCTGTGGTAACGGTATCCATAGCAGCGCTGATCACCGGAATGTTGAGCTTAATGTTCGGGGCAAGCTGAGTGCTCACGTCTGTCTGAGACGGCAAAACGGAGGATGCTGCGGGAACGAGTAGAACGTCGTCAAACGTTAAAGCTTCAGGCAAAATTTTCATAAATGAACCTCATTCTATTTTGCAAAGGAAATATAGAAAATTTATTTTCCGTTGTATCGTTCCATGCATTTTTCCATACCGAACTTAAAGTAGCATTCCACCAGGGGTTTTACCTTTTCAAGAGCTTCGTCAAAAGCAGGGCGGTCTTCTGGAGGGAACTTAGCCAACACCCAGTTGGAAAGGTCAAACTTGGGCGGGCACTTGCCCACCCCGAAACGAATTCTCGGGAACTTGTCGCCAATCTTTTCGATAATGTTACGGAGACCGTTCTGACCGCCATGGCTACCATTGGCTCGACAACGGATACGGCCCACGTCAAGATTAATATCATCGCTAAAAACAAGAATTTGTTCGGGCTTGATCTTGTACCAGGTCATGAGAGCCTGGACTGATTCACCAGACAAATTCATATAGGTCTGTGGTTTGGCAAGCAGACATTCCTGACCACCAATGACGACTTTCTGGGTCAAGGCCTTGTGTTCTGATTTCCAGTCATCGGAATTAGCCAGTTTTTCTACAGCCATGAAACCAGCATTATGATGCGTATTGGAATACTGTGTTCCGGGATTACCAAGACCGACAATCAAATACATATAAACCTTCTTTTAAAAATCCTTATAATCATTGCCACAGGACGTCCGGCCAATCGGACCCTTCCTGTCCCAAAAGTTTCAGAGGTTTCATTTTTTCGTCCACCACCAGCGTCTTAGGAAGTGCAATTTCACCAGACTTTTCCACAAGTCCAAATCCTTCTGTCATTACCTTGAACGGATCGATAACCAACTTAAACGTTCCTGCGTCAATGCTATTTATCCAGGAGCGAATTTTTCTCTCTTCAAGTTCACGGACTCCGACATTCACTAGGATTACGTTAACGTTATGCTCCTTCAGTTTCGCCTTGGATTGGGCAAGTCGTTTAATCCCGATCTTACAGGGATTACACCAAGTAGCAAAAAACACAAGGGCCGTTCGTTCCGCCTTCGCCGCCTCCCTGGCAAGGAAAACCTTGGTAAAGGGAGAACTCATATCGTTGATCTCACGGACTGCAAACCACGGTAATGAATCCGCAATGGCACTAGGCAGTTTCAGTTCAACAGAGGGAACATCCTCCGCTCCAAAGGAAAATGCGGCAAAAGCCAGGGTCAAAATACAAAACAGTTTTCTCATTTAACGTCCCACTGGTCAAGGACCTTTGCCCACAAAACAAACCATTCACCATCAGCAATGTTCTGAACAAGACGACCAACAGCCTCATCCTTACCATACTTACCGGTCCCCTTAACCATCGTTTTCTGGACAAAATAACCCTCACCAGAGCAGGAAGTTCCAGTCAGAGTAAGCATTGTAGAACAAGTTGTTCCGAAACTTCCATCCTTGCAATCAGGTTCAGTCGTATTTACAGAAAGAAGAACTCCTCCCTGACATACACCGGCAACCACATGATACTTCTGGGAAATACGGGCAAACACCGACACAGCCTTTTCATCCTGACTGGAGGCATTGTAATAGAAGGCATAGCGGGACTTGAACTGACGATACCTTTCCATCAAGGAGGCGTAAGCTTCTTCCCCACGATTTTCATGAGGATAGCTAAAACTTTCCAGGACATTCTTATTTCCCTGCAGGCGGGTATACACATCCTGAGTGTTCTTAAACGCCTCCATCTTTTTCAAGGGATGTTCCGTTCCATCATATTCAGCAACCTTTAAAAGGACAGAATCCTGAAGCAAATTGAATCTCTGGACGAAAGGGCTCATAGCATCTTCTATGGACATACAAGTCACTACGCCAACCTCGCCTTCGCTTTCCTGAAATCCAACCACCCGAGCATCCTGGGCATTCTCTAATCGGGAAAACACCTTGGAATCAATTACGTAACTGGAGCTGACAGACTCCGTTCCATTTCCGTCTTCCGTTTGAACACGCTTTAGATTGGAACTGGACTCCACTGTAGACTGAATGCGATTTGCAATCTGTCTCTGTGCGGACAGCAAGGCCTCGTCACGAGAAGGTCCAAAACCTTCCCCGCGAATGTATCCCCGATCATCGGGACAGACGAAACTATTTAAGGAAATTTTCTTTACAGGCGATTGAGCAACTGCAGGTTCGACATCCGAATTACTCCCTGCGCAAGCGGAGAGCATGACCATCGTAGATAGCAGAAAGAATTCCTTAACAAAATTCATGTATCAAAAACCTTTTTTACAGAGCATCTGAAACAAAAATAGAACTTTTAAACGAAAGCATATATTTTTTTGGTTCAAAATCACAGCACTTGTAAAATTCTTCAAGTAACAAGCGCTTGTATTAAAAACAAAAATCCTGCGAGTTCATCGCAGAATTTTTGCATAAGGAAGTTTCGTCACAGGATCCTTCGAAGCCATTCGGCTTCTCAGGATGACGTCCAACTTACTTGGCAGCGGCAGTCAGCAGTTTTGTAATGGCGCTGACGTATTCTGCCGGGTTGGGCAGCGGACTACCTTCGGCAAGCAGAGCCTGACCGTAGAGAGCCTTGGGCCAATCACCCAGATCTTCCTTGGCTTCAGCCTTAGCCTTCAGCATTTCGCAGATGGGGTGCGTGGGGTTGATTTCCAGGATACGCTTGGACTTGGGCACGTTGGCCTGGCCCATGGCCTTCATCATGCGTTCCATCTGGGCGCTCATGGCATCGTCGCTGGTGACGAGGCAGCAGGGGCTGTCCTTCAGACGGCTAGACACGCGGACTTCCTTGATGTCTTCGTCCAGAACCTTCTGGAGGTTTTCGCAAAGACCCTTGAAGAGACCCTTGTTTTCTTCTTCAGCCTTCTTTTCTTCGACCGTCTTTTCGAAGTCAACGTCACCGCGGGAGATGTCGTGGAACTTCTTGTCGCCGAATTCGGTGAGAGAAGACATCATGAATTCGTCGATGCCGTCGCTCATGAGAAGCACCTCGTAGCCCTTGGCCTTGAAGGCTTCCAACATGGGGTTGGACTTCACGGCGTTCTTGTCGCCAATGAGGTAGTAGATTTCCTTCTGGCCTTCGGGCATGCGGTCCACGTATTCCTGGAGGCTAACAAGCTTGCCTTCTTCAGTCTTGGTGCTTTCGAAGCGGATCAGCTTCTTCAATTCATCAAGATGTTCCCAGTTCATGTAGAAACCTTCCTTGAGAACCATGCCCAGTTCCTTCCACCAGGCATTGTACTTGTCCACGTCCTTGGACATGTTCTGCAAGGCTTCCAAAGTCTTCTTGATGACATGCTTACGGATGTTGGTCACGATCTTGTTGGACTGCAGAATTTCGCGGCTTACGTTCAGCGGCAAGTCTTCAGATTCCACCACACCGCGGACAAAGCGGAGCCAAGGCGGAAGCAGGTCCTTGCAGTCGTCCATGATGAAGGTCTTCTTCACATAGAGCTTCAGGCCGTGCAATGCGTCGTTCTGCCAAATGTTGTAGGGTGCCTTGGAAGGAATGTACACCAGATTCCAGAATTCCAGGGAACCTTCGGCGTGGCTGTGGCTCCAGCAAGCAGGTTCGCCACCGTCGTGGCAAATGACGTTGTAGAATTCCTTGTATTCTTCTTCCTTCACGTCCTTTTCGGACTGGCGCCAGAGAGCGGTCTTGTCGTTCAGTTTTTCTTCGTCCTTGACTTCCAATTCGCCCTTGTCGTTCTTGGTGGGCTCCGGATGGAAGTAAATACCGTAGTTTACGAAACCGCTGTACTTCTTGATGATATCCTTGATGCGCCATTCGCTGGTGAAGTCTTCGGCATCTTCGTCGTCCTTCAGGTACAGGGTAATCTTGGTACCCACTTCGTTGCGGGGGCATTCGGAAATTTCGAATTCGCCGGTGCCTTCGGAAGCCCACAGGTAGCCCTGGGTTTCGCCAGCCTTGAGGGTCAGGACTTCAACCTTCTTTGCCACCATGAAGATGGAGTAGAAACCCACACCGAACTGACCGATAAGATCGACACTAGCCTTGTCAGCATCCTTCAGGTTCTTGATGAAATTCTTGGTGCCGGAACGGGCGATGGTACCCAGGCAGTTGATCAAGTCTTCCTTGTTCATGCCGATACCGTTATCGGTAATGGTCAGCTTCTTCTGATCCTTGTTCACATCGATGTCGATGCGGAGCTGGGTGCCCTGGGGCAGCAAATCTGCGTTAGAGAGAGAAAGGAAACGACGCTTGTCCAATGCGTCAGCAGCATTGGAAACCAATTCGCGGAGGAAGATTTCCTTGTTGCTATAAAGAGAGTTGATCATGAGGTTCAGCATGTCGCGAACTTCGGTCTGGAACTCCATTTTTTCTGTTGCCATTTTTTATCTCCTGTTAGGTCGCGCTTCGCGCTTTCAGCACGCTTCGCTTTGAGGTATGAGGTCGTTCCCCCTACGGGGTCACTTTGAGGAGTGAGGCAAGAGGAACGCCTTTCTGTTCATTTTTATACAATTTCGCGGTCGTTAACGTTTCACTTTGAAACAAACAACAGCCTTTCTTTTGTTTTCGTTGGTATAAATGCAAGAACCGTGCCAATTAGGGGTAAAATTAAAGAAGAAGGTCATTTGCAAATTGCTAATGATAAATGCACCGCCCCTCCTTTTTCAGGCTTCGATTCCGAAATATATTTCACATAGGAAGGAAGACAAATCTTTACAGGGGCAAAGGGAACGTTTGGGTGCGATGTAGAGAATACTCCTGTTTGCAAGTTCCCATATCTGTAAAGAAGTCGGGTCCGGAGTGTACCCGGCTACATTGGGTGGCTAATTTTGCCCTTTAGCCACCCAATTTCTTTTTAAAGAGATATATTATCCGAGAGTCTATTTGGTGAAACTATGAATTCGATATTTGAATTTTCGGACTACCGTGATTACCTGAAGCTCTATTACGAGGAAAAGAAAAAAGAACATCCTTTTTTCTCTTATCAGATGTTCGGCAAGAAACTGGATATCTCGCCAAGTTCCCTTTTTTGCGTTCTAGAAAAGAAATTGCACCTTCCCGTAAGGTGCGCCCCTGCGGCCAAAAAATGCCTAGGCCTTACAGGACGGGCATCCCAGTATTTCGACCTACTGCTGGCAGCCTCCCGAACCAAAAGAATAAAGGAAAAAGAGCGGCTCATGGCCGAAGCCTTCCAGCTTAAGGACATCCAGCGTCGAACTCTGGAAAACGACGAACTTTCCTATTTAAGGCAATGGTGGACAGTAGTCATCCGTTCCTTCCTGCAAATCAACCAGGGAAAAGTGGACGCCGAAAACATCGCCAAACACCTCCGGCCCCAAGTATCCACTGATCAAGTAAAGGACAGCCTCACCTTACTTAAGAACCTCGGTTTCATCCGCAAGGCTGCCCACGGCCGCGTCAAGCTGGCAGACGCTCACTTGACCGTTAGTGCAGGAACCGAAAAAACAAAGGCCATTCGCGAATTCCAGGCGCAAGTGATGAGTCTAGCGAAGGCATCCCTTGAAGAAGTTCCACCCAAGGAAAGAGATATTTCTACATTGACCATGGCCATCGATGAAGATTGCATCGAGGACATCAAAGGCATGCTTCAAGAATTTCGCAGACAGATCCAAATACGTATTGACGAATGTCCCACGCCCACCCGCGTGGTTCAGTTGAACATGGCTATGTTCCCTGTCACCCAGGAATTTAAGGGGGAAGACTAATGAAACATCTCTATGCATTATGCCTTTTCCTGTCCGTTGCATTCTGGGGGTGTTCCAACCAAGACACCGCCGGAGGAAACTCCACGGAAACAGAGAATGCCATTGCCTTCCTGGTGAAAGATGTCAAGGGTATCTCCTTAGGCCAGGTCGCCTATAAGGTTCTACCTAGCGAATTTAGGGCAGACACCCTACAGAGACTTTCTGCAAAGGATTATCTGTATTCCGGCGAAAGCGACTCCATGGGCAATATCTTCCTTGAAAACCACCAAGCCGGAGATTTCATCATCGAGATCCAGAAGGATTCTCTACTAAGCGCATTTGCCTATGACATCCAGAATTCTGAAGAACGTCTCGAAAGTGATATCGCTAACGAAATCATCCTGCAAAAACCAGGCCGCGTAACAGGTCACGTAACCTTGCCTAAGGACGTTTCCCATGCCTGGGTGTTCATTGAAGGTACAGACCGAGTTGTCAAAACAGATTCCACGGGACGTTTCTTTATGGAAAATGTTCCCTCCGGAGAAAACCTGGAATTCCAGGCACTCACCTCAGGAACAATGCAACATCTGGGAAGTCTCGCTTCTCGGGTAAGACCTGGCGATACAACCATCGTGAACGTAACAACCATCGATTCCCAAACCGTGATGGAACTGAAGTTGAAAGACTACATTTCCTTCTGGATGCGTCCCCTACAAAGTCCAATGGTATTGACCCTCCGACTGGATTCCAGCGATCTGGATTTCGCACAAGTCAAGAACAACGGCAGGAACCTGATCTTGACAGAAGACGAAATCAGCTCCGTCACCCCCATGCAGGTCACCTATTGGGATTCCACCAACGGACGAGGCATCCTGCAGGTTAGAGTCTCAACCTTAGCCGACACCTCAAAAATTTTAAAACTCATTGAAGTAGAAAACAATCCATCTCAGGTTTCCACTGACGTATGGGAAGACGTTTCCGATTCCCTATACTACGCCCTGAACACGCTTACCTTGGGGACCTTTGAATACGACACACGTCAAAACGCCTTGCCCAGCCCGATCCCGGTAAATTTCTGGTACCAGGCCGCCAGCATCGGCGGCACCATATCCCCCGCCACGGACGACATCCTGGCCTACCCCATTGAACAGGCTGATAGCGGCCGCCCAGGAAGAGCAGCACACTTCAGCTACACAGGAAACGATCCCGAATACGCCGTCATCGGAACTACCCTTTCCAACGGCACCAGAAGCCTAGCCCAATTAGACTCCCTGGAAATATGGATTCGAGGTGACGGGGATTACTCCATAGCTCTAGAAGACCTTTCTGATTCTGCATCCGTCGGAATCAAGGCCCTGTATAAAGGAACCTGCACATCCAACTGGTCTAGGATCGCTATTCGCCCCCAGGATTTCCTGCCTGCAGATTCCACCTTTGGAAACTATGGCTGGGACTTCGTGAAGTACAGAATTTCCACTTTCTCCGTCTTTGCGAGAAACGGTCACGACATCTGGATCGACGACATCCGTCTCTATGGAGTCAACAGAGACGACTTGAAATAAAACACATTAAAAAAAGACCGCCGAGGCGGTCTTTTTTTTACTTAATAAAAATCAGTCCCAGAATACCTGCAACCCACAGGTAGTAGCTGAAGTAATGGAACTTGCCCTTCTGAACAAAGGCCATGAGCCACTTCAGGGCGATAATGCCGAAGATGAAGGCGACGACCATGCCCACCAGAAGTTCAGGAGTAAAGCCCGAAGCGTCGGCACAGGCCAATGCCTTTTCGGGCTTTTCGATGGCGTAGCGAGCAACGGTTTCGGGGTCCTGGCACTTGATCCACTTGATGCAATCCAGGAGGGCGGCGCCACCTACGGCGGGAATACTCATGAGGAAGCTGAATTCGCCGGCGTACTTGCGGTTCACACCCAGGAAAATCATGCCGCTGATGGTAGAACCGCTACGGCTGATACCCGGGATGCAGGCGATACCCTGCACGACGCCTGTGACCAGAGCGCGCCACCAGTTCATCTTGACGCCTTCGTTATCCGGATGCTTGCTGCCGGTCTTGCCCCACTGGGAGACGAACAGCAAGGTGGCGGTAAAGAGCATGGCGCAGCAAACGGCCTTGGGATTTTCGAAGAGGCTTTCCAGCGGCTTCTTGAAACCGATGCCGATAATAGCCGTAGGGATGGAGGCCAGCACGATGTAGCCCGCTTCTTTCAGCTGGACGGGATCGCGACGGATGCAGCCCACAATCATGTCCACCAATTTCTTGCGGAACACGACGAAGATGGAAAGGAGAGTTCCTGCGTGAAGCATGATGTCAAAGAACATGCCCGCTTCCTTCATGTTCAGAAGCTTTTCGCCCAGAACGAGATGGCCGGAACTGGAAATGGGGAGAAATTCTGCCAGGCCCTGCAACAGGCCTAAAATGATAGATTCAATCATGTCCTTAAATATAGAATTTTTTATCTTAACTTGTATGAGCCACAAGTACCTACTCTGCTTTCATGATTATAGCATCTGGAACTATAAGGAAGTCACTCCTATTCTTCACGAGCTGAAAGATATAGCGGGTGCACCTTTCAGCATCCTTGTCATTCCCGATGTTCGTGGAGCCTCCGAATCCCAAATCCAGGATTTTCGTAAAGTACTTCTGGATTTGCATCAGGAAGGCTTTGAACTGGCTCTCCACGGTTTCCTGCACAAGGCCGATATGAGCCTCGCCCGTAGCTATCTCGGTCATTTTCAGCTGAAGATGACCAACAACGAAGCGGAATTCGCAGGTTTAAACAAAACTACATCCCGCAGCCTTCTCAACAAGAGCGTAAAAGCCTGGAACGATCTGATCAACCAAGGCGAATTCCTTGGGAAACGAATTCATCCAGCAGCATTCGTGCCGCCCACCTGGTACGGAAACCCCTATCTCTCCGGACAGGCCCGTAAATCCAACCTTCAGTTCGAATCCCGTTTTACACTGGAACCGATCATCGGTAACACCATCGCGTCTCCCGTAGTAAGCTTCGCAGGCATTCCTCGTTCCATGGAAAAGTGGGCAATTCTATTCGGCAAGTTCATGCTGAAACAGCCTTTTGGACGTCCCCGCATCGCGCTCCACCCCTGCGATTTCCCTAGACTCAAGGATGAAATCGTCCAGTTGATCCAGCAGGCAAGACTATCCAGCAAAATATCCTACTACCGCGATCTTTAATCGTTACGTGATTATAAAAAAATCCTGCAGCCGATTGACTGCAGGATTCTTCTTGATGTTTTTAGGAGTTGTTATTCAAGAAAATTACTTGACTACAGAAACCTTCTGGAAGCGGTTGCCCTGACGGATCATGTAGACACCAGCCTTCTGGAACTTAGCCATGAGAGCGTCCTGGAGAGAAGCGCCGTTCACGACATCCACACGGCCCATGAACTTGCCCTGCATATCGAACACCTGGAAGGTCTTACCGGAGGTAGCGAACTGAACGTTAGAGATCAGAGCATCCTTGCTGTCGGAAGAAGCTACAGGCTGAGACGCGGAGGAGTTCGGCTGCGGCTGAACACTTGCGGAAGATTCCGGTGCCGGAGTTGCACCCTGCTTGGAGAACTTTACAAAGTCAACGTTGGTGTTGTCGTTGTTGATGGTGATGCGAACAGTCTGCTTGCCTGCAGCAAGAGTAATCTTGCCAGTAGCATCTTCATAGGCATCCCAGTCATCTGTAGTACCATTGAAGCTAAGCTTTGCAGAGGCAGAGCCGACCTTCACAGTAATAGAACCCTTGCCAGAACCGTTGGACACAGAAGCAGTAACATCGTATTCACCAGCTTCCTTAACGTCAACGGTGTATTCCAGCCATTCTTCAGCAGCGGTATAACCGATTACACGACCAGTGCCACTCTTCACAACGTCAACAGAGGAATAATCTTCACCGCGGTAGTCATGGTCGCCATTTTCACCAGAAGCGCCCTGGACGCCGGAGTATGTTACGCCATAGTTACCGTTATCAAAGTCTTCTGCTTCGATGGTGCCCGGAATGGACATTGCCTTGAATGCAGAACGTTCAATTTCCTTAGGCGGTTCAGACGGCTGACCGTTATCGCTCATGTCGAAGTAGGTGTAGTTCACGGAACCAGTTGCGTTACCACCAGCTTCGTTCATCAGCATCACTTCGGTAACCTTACCGAACTTCAGAGTAGTGCTTCCACCGCCCTTGGAACCGCTAAGCTGAGCAGTCTGACCCTTGAAAAGTTCGTCCCACTTGTTGAAGTGAGCGGAAATATCAATGTGACCGCACTGACGAGGAGACTGACGAACGCTAAAGATCTGCAGGAAGGTAGAGGTACCGGTCTTGGAAGGTTCCTGCTGACGAAGGTAAGCATGGATGGTATAGGTAGCGCCATCCACAGTGATTTCACCACGCTTTGCGCCGATATACTGTTCGCTGGGCTTGCTATACCAGTCATCAACGATGTAGTATTCCACCTGGGGATTTACGGTCCAGCCGTAAACACCAATGTAGCCATACTGAGCGGAACCACTCTTGGTGTACTTATAGTCAACAGTATAGTGCTTAGTAGTATGATCAACACCCGGGCCGTTATCACCATAGCGGTAACCCACGCGAGCCAGGTAGTCCTGGTTGTTGGACCAGGTAGCTTCGAAAGTACCGTTATCGTAGTACTTCATGGAGTTGGAGCCACCACCAGACCACTGTTCGAAACCCCACGGGGTGCCAGAAATAGAACCAGTCTGATTGCCGTTCACGTTGTGGGCATTGCCCCTGGGCTTTGCCATTTCATCCTTACAAGCATCTGCTGCAAAGGATGTTGCAGCCATGCCGAATGCAAGCACAATACTTGCCTTAGCGAGAGAGGAAAAACTCATATCACTACTCCTTGAATATTCCTTTTTTGTTTATCCCTTTTCCTACATCAAAAATTAAGTTCAGCCATTCCAAACCGGAATATCCAAGAAGGACAAAGCGTTGTTACACATTACAACGCATAAAAGTTTACAATCCCCCTTGTCTCATTCAAAAGTGCAAACAAGCAATTTTCCAACCAACATTTTGGCATCAAGAAATTTGTTTGTACAAAAAAATTGCATCTGTATATAAAAAAAACGCCCCGCTTTTATGCGAGGCGTTTTCCATCGATAGAAAATTCAAACCAGTCGATTTTTACTTGACGCGAGCGGAGAACATGCGACCGTTTTCCTGCTTCAGCATATAGACGCCAGCCTTGTTGAACTGAGCCTTAAGAGCATCGTTCAAGGAAGTACCGTTGGCAAGTTCAATTGCGCCAAGGAAGCGGCCCTGCATATCGAACACCTGGAAAGTCTTACCGTAGTTGAAGAACTGAACATTGGAGATCAGAGCATCAGTGCTTTCGGAAGAATTCGGCTGGCTTGCAGAAGAATTCGGAGTAATTTCGGAACCCGGTTCAGCAGTGGTGAAGACCAGCTTGACGTCACTAATCTTGACTGCACCTGTAGCCTGTCCCAAATTGAAGGCAAACTGAGCGGCATCATCAGAAGCTTCTTCCATAGCAAAGATATATGTGTATTCCTTTTCCGTGGTGGTGATGTCAAACACCTTAGTGGCGTATGCACCCCAGGGGTCTACGGATTGCTGGAAAGAAACTTCGATCTCGCGAGCTACGTCAGCGCTAGCCTTAAAGGACAACTTGTACTTCATGCCCTTATCAAGAGCCACATTGTACTGAACAAGCTGCGGCATATAAGTTTCTTTACCAATAGTGGTAACGTCAACCGTAGCCGTGCCGCCAGCAACAGAAGTCTTTGCTGCAGAGCCACCCCAGTTTGTACCCTGCCCCAGGAACCAAGAAGATGCACCGTTACTTGTAGAAATCACACTGCTGCTAGGGAAATTACCATCCTTGAGAAGGTTCACTGTGGTTTCGCCAACCAATTCAAACTTGGCAACTACAGACTTTTCCTTGTCCATGGTTACAGTAATGGTTTCGTCAGAGCCGGTTGCACCACCTTCCCAACCCACAAACTTCCAGCCTTCGTTGGCTTTGGCGGTGAGCTGTACAGTTGATTTGGGAGCGTAATAATTTGCGCTAGGGCTCTTTGTCACAGTACCTGCAGCAGCCGGAGATGCAGTTACATTGAGGGCAAGTTCATCGGCACTGCCACCGATTTTCAGCAGGTTCTTCTTAACTTTAGCATAACCCTTTGCAGTACCCGTATTTCCAGTGTAGGATTCAATTTTCATGGAAGCAACTTCATACAGCTTACCCATCTTCATACCAGCTTTAGCCCATTCGCTGAAGTGCTTGGAAATAGAAATGGTACCCTTGGTACGATGCTGGCTCGTATTCGACGGGATGGACCAATACTGCTTAAAGGTGCTGGTACCCGAAAGAGAAGGCTGATTAATACGGTCGGTAGTATAGAAATCGTAGCTAATACCATCGATAACGGCAGAACCCCACTTTTTACCGCCCTGGGTAGGATTGTAGCTTCCGCGATCCTGGACAATGTAGTATTCAATTTCATTGCTGAAGCCACTGGGTTCGTCCCCTCTGTCGTAATAGCCCCAGCCATAGACACTGACATACTTCACGTTGTCGGTGGAGCTCCATTCCACATCAAATTCGGAGGTAATATTACCCACATTCTGTACGGTAACAGAGGAGTTAGATCCCCAACGTTTTCCGGTACGGGCTAACATGTTGATAGTACCCTGCCATTCAACTTCGAAAGCACCACCATTTTCAGCGCTTACGTTAAGCTTCATTGTTGCGGAACCGGCACCATTCTGGCTCCAGAGTTCGTAATCATAGCCACCGGCGCTACCCATTTTCTGGGATGTGCCATTGGAGCAGGTAACGGTCTGTCCCCAGGAAATGGAAGACGAAATTGCGGCCATGGCAAAGGCTGTTGTTAAAACTTTTTTGATACTCATGCTTATCCTTCTGAGTGGGGGGGGTTATTTGTTCTTTCTTCTAATTTATACTATTCTACATGGGTTGTTAAGCACGACTGAATCAATTCCGTTGTCGCTCTTTACAACACATACAACGGTCTGCACCCCCGTAAAATGGAGAAAAAAACGCAAGTCTGTATATACTTGTTAACGTTCTTCACCAAAATCGGCCCATGTTAACCAATTATTTTACAAAAAAAATATATCGCATAAAAAATCCGCCCTCGTTTTTTACGAGAGCGGATCTTAATTCGTTCCGTATTCTAGACACGATTTAGAACAAACTATTCAGCCTATTCGTTGTCGCCACCTTCGGAAGAAAGACCAATCTGCTGTTCTGTTTCGCTGGACTTTTCAACAGAATCGTCATCCACTTCAACGCCTTCCACATGATCGAAGGTTTCCTTGGCTTCAGCGGAATCGTGTTCGATGTCTTCGACACTAGGCAGTGCAGTTGCATCCTGGACAGTGTCGCCATCGTTCAGGCGGATGCACTTCACGCCAATGGCGCTGCGGTTGGTCAAGCGGATGGTTTCAGCTTCGATACGGATGACCTGACCTTCCTTACTGGTAATGATCAAGTCGTAGTCGTCAGCAACGCTTTCCACGAATACTGCCGGACCAGTCTTTTCCATACCGTCGGCGCTGAGGTTACGGACACCCTTGCTGCCACGCTTGGTCACGCGGTAGGAACTGGGCAGAGAACGCTTACCAAAACCCTTTTCGGTAATGGTCACGATCTTGTTGCCTTCCTTCAGCCAAATGAGGGAGATGACTTCGTCACCTTCGGCCAAGGTAATGCCCTTCACGCCGTGAGTGCCGCGGCCCATGCTACGCATGCAGCTAATGGGGAACGTTACTGCCTGACCCATCTTGGTGGCAATCATCAAGAGGTCCTTGGCGATAGGCTGATCGGCAGTTTCGTCGGAATCTTCAGATTCTGCGGCAGTCTGAGATTCAGCAGCCTGGACTTCTGCAGATTCGTCATTTTCATCGCCGGCCTGAGAAGCATTGAATTCTTCAGCAGACATGCCCACCAGCTGGACCTTCACCAATTCATCGTCTTCGTCCAGGCTGATTGCGTTGACACCAGCCTTACGGGGGCGGCTAAACAGAGTAAGGTCCATCTTGTTCACGATACCCTTCTTGGTGGCGAACACCAGGCAGAAGTAACCGCCGAACTTACGGACGGGAACGATAGCCTGAACCTTTTCACCTTCGGTAAGGCCAATGAAGTTGATGATGGGGCGACCCTTGCTATTGCGGTTGCCTTCGGGCAGGCGGTAAACCTTGGTCCAGTAGGCACGGCCCTTGTTGGTGAATACCAGCAGGTAGCTGTGGGTACTTGCGGTAAAGATCTGATCCACATCATCGTCGTCCTTGAGGCCGGTGCCCACAACACCCTTACCACCGCGGGTCTGAGCCTTGAAGGTATCGATGGGAAGACGCTTGATGTAGCCTTCCTTACTCAAGGTAATGACCTGTTCTTCTTCAGCAATCAGGTCTTCGTAATCATAATCGTCTACAGCATCTTCAATGGAAGTACGGCGTTCGTCACCGAACTTTGCAACCACTGCATCCAGCTTTTCAAGGACAATTGCCAGACGGCGTTCGCGCTTTGCCAGGATGTCCTTCAAGTCGGCAACGAGTGCAACCAGTTCGTTGTATTCGTTTTCCAACTTTTCCAAGTTCAGACCAGTGAGCTGTGCAAGGCGCATGTCCACGATAGCCTGGGACTGAATTTCATCCAGGTTAAAGCGTTCCTGCAAGCCCTTCTTAGCCAGTTCCGTAGTAGCGCTAGACTTGATGATCTGCACCACTTCATCGATATTCTGGGTTGCAATGCGCAAACCCTCGATGATGTGGAGACGAGCTTCAGCCTTGTTCAAGTCGAACTGGGTAGCACGGGTGATCACATCCAGACGGTGATCAATGTAAATCTGGATCAGGTCCTTCAGAGTGAGAACCTTGGGCAGGCCATTGACCAGTGCCAGGTTGTAAATGCTGAAGGTAGTCTGCATCTGGGTGTTCTTGAACAGGTTGTTCAGCACCACTTCTGCAACGGCATCCTTACGCAGTTCAATAACCACGCGGATACCTTCACGGTTAGATTCGTCGCGAATGTCGGTAATGCCGTCGATACGCTTTTCACGAACCAGTTCGCCAATCTTTTTACAAAGTTCGGCCTTGTTCACCATGTAGGGAATTTCGGACACGATGATACGGGGCTTACCGCGGCCATCCACATCAATTTCCGTACGGGCACGAACACGGGCACGGCCATGACCAGTCAGATAAGCATCGCGGATACCAGCACGGCCACAGATTACGCCACCAGTGGGGAAATCCGGACCAGAAACATAACCCAGCAAGTCTTCGCCGGAAATATCCGGATTTTCAGCCACAGCGTGGATTGCGTTTGCAATTTCACGAAGGTTATGGGGAGCCATGGAGGTCGCCATACCCACAGCAATACCAGTGGTACCATTCACCAGCATGTTGGGAATGGCGGAGGGCAACACCTTCGGTTCTTCCAAGGATTCGTCATAGTTGGGGCCCATGTCCACGGTATCTTTTTCAAGATCTTCCAGCATGAGCATGCCAAGGTTGTTCATCTTGGCTTCAGTATAACGCATTGCAGCAGCGCCATCACCATCGATAGAGCCGAAGTTACCCTGACCGAAAACCAGCGGATAGCGCAGGGAGAATTCCTGGGCCATACGGACCAAGGTTTCGTATACGGCGGAGTCACCATGGGGATGATACTTACCGATGACATCACCCACGATACGGGCGGACTTCACGGTGGGCTTATTGGGAACCACACCCAGCTTGTGCATACTGTACATCACGCGACGATGCACCGGCTTGAAGCCATCACGGGCATCGGGCAATGCACGAGCAACAATCACGCTCATGGAGTAGCGAAGGTAGCAATCCTGCATGTCCTTTTCGATCAGGGACTTGAACTGCTTGCCTGGGAGCATTTCTTCTGACATTACTTATCCTTTTTTAGTAGGAAGTAGGAAGTAGGAAGTAGACAGTTTATAATCAATTGTCTACAGGCCACCTCCCACTAACTTTTCATTTATCATCTCTTTTATTTTTTTCAAACTTTCATCATCGGTCTGGTCGATGTGATGGGGGGTGATGGTGGCGTAACCCTGGTTCAACAGATAGTCGTCACTATCCACAGGGGATTCATTCCATAATTTATCGCCATCCAACAGCCACAGCTTGTCGCCGCTACCGTCATCTGCATCTACGAGGCTATAGTGATCCGTAAACATCTCGTGAGCCATCTTCGTAGACTTGTAGCCCTTGAACTTGTCCTCGGAAACCTTGGGGAAGTTCACATTCCAGAAGGTGGCAGGAGCAATACGTTCAAAAAGGCGATCCTTGACCACACGTACCGCAAAGTCCACGGCAGTCTGGAGCAGGTCTCCCCCACAACCGCGGAGGGAAAGAGCAATGCCAGGGACGCCCCACAAGGCCGCCTCACGAGCTCCAGCTACAGTGCCCGAATACAGGGAGGACACGCCGGCATTTTCGCCCACATTGACGCCCGAGAAACAGACGTCAAACTCCCCTGCCGCAGAACTTACACCGGCACAGCCCTCAGGTTCGCTTTCAAGGCCGAACTTGGCAAAATGACCCAGCCCGAACTTGGCGCAATCTGCAGGAGTGCCGGACACGGAATAGAATTCATAAGGCCAGGCTTTTGTACCGTCGGTAGCCACGGGGGTGGTTTCATCCACGGGCACCTGTTTAACGCACAAACCTCGGCGCACGGTAAAGGCCTGAGAAACCCCGCTCTGCTCCGTTTCGGGGGCAAAAACGAACACATCAGCCACCTTGGACAAGGCAGCCGCAAGAGCGCGCAGATTGCCGCTCTTAAACCCATCGTCGTTTACGATGAGAACTCGTGTTCTAGGGGTATTTTGCATGCTTTTACAAAGATAGAAAAAAGCGGTTCTGCCACTTCAAAAAATGGTAAAAAAAGCGCCCCATTTCGGGGTGTTTTTAGGGGTAAAATCATCAATAAATTTCCTGTTATTCTTTGCGGCAAGGCATGTTGTGTTAGTTTTGTGCAACGGGTTTGCACCAGCGTGTAATTTAGGACCAGTCAAATGACAAAAGATGACATTTAAAGAAAATAGTGTAAAAAAGCCCAGGTTCTTGAACCTGGGCTTTTCTCTTTATTGTTTCAACACAATCAGCGATTCTTTACGCAGCGGACAGATCGCTTATATTTTTTTCCACTTGTGTATTTTGCAATTGATTTGTTGTTGTATACAATTTCGTAATAGGCACCAACGGTATCGTTGACTTCTTCGGCTAGCCAGAATTGAGCAGAGGTGCCGACGTCATCGTACGAATTTCCGTATGAATAGCCTGCAGGGAGGGCCGAGAAGCCGTAGGGATTTTTGGGGAAGTAGATATCCTTCCACAAGTTGCTTGCTTTCAGTTTTTCGCCAATGGTAAAGGCATCGTTGACGGTTTGGATGAGTGCGTTCCAGTCGTCTTTGGTGGAAACATGCCATCCATCGGGGCAAATTCCCTGTTCGGTTCCTTTCAGTGTGGCGACGTCCCATTCATAAAGTAGACCATAGATTTCGCAATTGCTGTCAACGTCATTGGGGCAAACGGAGCCGAAGTAACTTGCTTCGTTGGCATGAGGTTTATAGTTCAAGTTGTCGGCCATCCAGGTATCTTCGCCAATCTTTGTTGTTCGATAGACCTGCTTATCGCGAGTATCGGTAAAGGTTCCGAAGTCATTGAATTCGATAGGATCCACAGGTTCATCCATAAGGCAGCGCACCTGAAGGTAGGCCTGTTTTCTTGCGTAACTATGAATAGCCGCAGTTTTACTGCTACTGAAGTATACGACATTGCCAACGCTGTCGCGATTGTCTGCAGTCCACAGGTTTGCATCATAGCCCACACTGCGGAATTCACAGTCCGTGTAGGAATCGTAAGCTTTCATGTTGAATCCATATCTGTCGGTGTTCTTGCCACCACGCCATGTGACGGAGTCCTTGAGGACCGTGCCTGCATTCTCGATGCCGCCTACGTATTTGAACAGGGTGTCGTATTCCGCATCGGTAGGGATATGCCAGCCAGAAGGGCAGATTCCCCTGTGGGGAGCTTTCGTCTTGTATTTATAGAGAGAATAGGCCGTATCCATGGCGGCAGCCCATGTATAGTAGCGGCCCACGAAGCAGCTGTCCTTGGTTCGGCACTTGCTGTGGACATCGGCATCGGCGAAACCACCCTTGCTAACGTAGCGCAAGTTTTCGGCCATCCAGACTCGGTCACCGATTTGTGTGGTTTTGTAGACTTCGTTATCGCGAAGGTCCGTAAGGGTGTGGGCCTTGCTATCATATTTGGAGCCAGCATCCGGCGTGTGTTGAGCCAGGCTGTCGATATCGTAGTTTTCGAGGCAGCGGACAAAGTTTCCAATGTCATCAAAGAACCAGTACATTCCCATCCTGCCGGGTTCAATACTGATGGTGAGAGCATAACGGCTACTGAAGAAACCGCCGTGCTCCGAAGTCCATAAGCCAGTTTCATGTTGGCCCTGGTTATTGGTAGTAACGTATGTGTATCCGTTATAGGATCCGTATCCGCCGAAAACAATGGAAAATCCAAAGTCATCTGTTCCCGTATCATCGGGCCAGGAGCCTTCTACTTTTGAACGGAAGGCGGTTGCAAGGTTTGTGATACCGCGATCCTTGGCGTAGTTGAAGAGCATTCCCCAATCGGAGGGTGTGGGAATGTGCCAGCCATCAGGGCAGATTCCCTGGGGGTTCATGGCGTCGTTTTCGTTACAGTCTGCCACGGCGCCGAAGTTGGCCCCCCGCCAGGTGTACATGCGGCCGCATTCAAAGTGGGAATCGCGGGTTGTGGAATCTTTGGGATTGTCGTAATTCAGATTCTGCGCCATCCAGTTCTGGATGCCGATGCGTACAGTCTTGTAAACCTGACCATCGCGAGGGTCGGTCATGGAGCCGTATTTGATATCCGGATTCAGGTACTTGTCGGTGCTGACGCCTGCCTGAGCGCTGCTGCGGGGCGCTGCGCTAGAGCTGGACCCGTTGCTGCTGGAACTTTTCCCGGAACTGCTGCTGGAGTTTTCGCTGCCGCCCTTCACAGAGGAACTGTACCTGGAATCGGCGCTGCTCTTTGAATCTTTATCGCCCTTGGAGGAACTGCTGTAATCACCGTCAATTTCGGAACGATTTACGTCGCTGTCCGGTTCAGACGTGTTGGAAGCACTGCAGCCAAAAAATGCAATGGCGGCAAAAGGAATAATTTTCTTTAGGTTCTTCATGAAAATCATAATGCACCCCCTTTATAAACAGAGAATAACTTTATTTCGCCTCAGGTTTGAAGGCTCCGTTCATGCCACTTTCACGGAAGGACCATTCTCTATCCTTCGCACAACGAAGTGGAAAGGCTCGATTATTCTTACGTTCCAAAAAATGCACTTTGAACTCGTCACTAAAGATTTCAAGAGCATACGTTGTGGATTCATCATTCTCTGTAGACAACCAGTAGCCGTAGTCTCGCCTCAACCAGGCGGCATCACCTAATGCGTAATAATAATCGAAATAATCCAGGCCATGTGTACCAACCTTCGCATAACGGAGACTCTTGTAGCCATGCTGATACCCGGAAAACACTTTTGACCAATACCAAACTTCACTAGCATCCTCTTGGGAAATAATATGCCAGCCATCTGGACAAATCCCTTTTTTCTCCCCACAGAGGACTCCGTTTCCGCAGCCTGTATTCAAGGAATCCATGGCGCCAGCGTAACCATAAGCAATAAGATCTTCATGCCCGGCCACGGAATCAAATGTGTAAACATTGCCCTTAAGACTGGGAGTCGCAATACTGTCCATGTAACGCAAAGACTCGTTCATCCAAGTTTGTTGACCGATGGTTACAGTCTTGTAGACTTCCCCATCTCGAGCATCCAACAATTCTCCATAAGAGCAGGTATCAAAATCATCACCTCGGCAAGGAAGGATCTTTTCTGGATTTTCTACACAACGAACATGCATGCCATAGCAAGAACGATATCCACTGCAAGAAACAGGAGACGGATTTGTTCCATGGACAGAGAAGGAGGCGTTGTGCCCTGCCCAATAGTAGAATCCACCTAAAGAACTATTGTGGGCATCCATTCTGATAGCTTCATTGGTAAAACCTAGTCCCAATTTATCAGGCCCTGTATGAGACATATTAGGCCATTCCTTGATGCCCATAACATCGCTATAATATATACTAAGAGCAATCCAGTCCTCTGGACTAGCCACATGCCAGCCCTTAGGACAAATATCATCAGCCATAACCTCCTCTGGATAGAAGCCTTGTCCCGAAGAATCACAGCTATTGTTCACGATGCTCAAATTCACAACCATCCAATTCTGGTAGCCAACCCTAAGCGTGGGGAATACTACGTTGGTTCTTTCATCCAAAGCTTCACCATAGTAGCCCTGTTCCAACATTTCCTCGTTCAGGTGTTCCGTGGGGCAGCAACGATGCTGTTTGCAGCTGTAAGTGCCGCGGGGCATGATCTTTGCCACGGCGATTTCTTTTTTTGCATCGGAAGAAGAGGTTACTTTTGAAGAGGAAGAGTCATCGGAGGAATCGCTATCTGATGAACTACCCGCAGAATTACCGGATGAAGAACTTCCGTCTTTCTTGGAACTGCTAGAATTATTTGAATCGGAATCCGCACTTGAAGAGCCGCTCTGGGACTTGCCTGAAGAACTGGACACAGACTGCGTGGACGAACAGGATTTTTCCTTGGAATCAGAATCGTAATCGTCACTATCCGAGATACCGGAGCCTCCGCCACTGCAGGCGAACAGCACGAAAATCAAATGGACAAGCAGAATACCAAAAAATGATTTACGCATGTTAACCCCAACGTAATTTTTTAACTTCCTAACAAAGGGAAATATAAAAAAAGTTAACCATTCCTTCGCAGTCCTAATGTTGATTTCGCAATTGTTAGAAAGGGAAGTGACATTCCGCTCAACATAGGTTGAAATGTAATTCTGGTAAAAGAAGAAACAACTTCTTTTTCAAATAAAAACTGTCGCAGGTTCTTATTATGCAGATTTGTCCGAGCGGATCTTAAACGCCATGATGGCGAATGCTCCAGCCACGTTCATGCTGGCCTTGCGACCTGCCATGGGAATGGTCACCTTCATGGTGGTGGCGGCCATGATTTCGGGAGCGATACCCAGTTCTTCGTTTCCCAAGATAATCAAGCCTTTTTCCGGCCACGTTACTTTGTTTATATCGGGAATGTCTTCGCCGGTTTCAAGGGCGATAATCTCGTAGCCGTTTTCCTTGTGCCAGTTGATGCAGTCAAAG
Source organism: Fibrobacter sp. UWR4 (assembly GCF_003149045.1). Lineage (NCBI taxonomy): Bacteria > Pseudomonadati > Fibrobacterota > Fibrobacteria > Fibrobacterales > Fibrobacteraceae > Fibrobacter > Fibrobacter sp. UWR4. Next base: position 27,057 of record NZ_QGDU01000002.1, read on the forward strand.
GGATCTTCCCAGCGCTTGATGGGAATCCATTCCTGGCAGCCGCGGGCGGCACTCTTCACCGTTACATGATCGGGACTGCAACTGTAGCCACTAAGGTGAACGCCTTCCAGGCCGAAGCAGTCGGTACTACGGATAATGGAACCCACGTTAAAGGCACTGCGAAGGTTGTGAACCAGCACGGCGAACTGGATAGGCTTTTCGTTTGCAACCTCGCGGTCACCCGGTTCCTGTTCCAGGTAAACATCACGTTCAAAGCCAAGGCCTGCGCGGGTGCGGAAAGTCTTGTACAGGTCAATCATCTGAGCCTGATTCTTGCCCACCAAAGTTTCTTCTGCAGGAAGCTTCATCCACTCAGCGTAGGTCTCGAACTCACGACGAGCGCGAGGAACGTCATCGCCCAACTGCAAAATGATGACACGCAGAAGTTCCGCCAAGCGCTTGTACTTGGAGGTTTCCTTTGTAGCAAGAAATTTCTTTTCGGAAAACATTTTAAGAATCGAGGGTTAGGACGTTTAGGGGCTAGAGACTAGGTTCTAGGGGGTAGGGCATTTTTAGGGGCTAGAGACTAGGTTCTAGGGGCTAGGGCCGCGGGATGCAAATACAAGCTATTTAAAGAGAGTTTCATCTTTATATCCCTAATCTCTAGTTTCTAATCTCTAGTTTCTAATTTCTAGTCTCTTTTGGAATTAGGGGCTAGATCCTTCACTTCGTTCAGGATGACACGCGGGAGGAGAACATTACTTGGCCTCGGCGACGCCTGCGGGAATATGTTCAGCACCCTCTGCACCCATGTTCTTGTCCATCTGGGTGCGGGTCAGTGCGTTTACCGCATCAGTCAGGCGGTCAATAGCCTTGATTAGTTCGTCCATCTTGGCATCGCTTGCACCACCTGCAACAGCGGCAGAAGCAGCGTTGGCGGCGGCAGCCTGAGCTTCAGCGGCAGGAGCAGCCTTAACAGGAACTTTGCCCAGCCAGATATCCGGCCAGCGGTCGTTACCGGAATGATAAGTAATGCGGGCAGCGGTTTCTACCGGTTCGCCAATCTTCCACATGTACAGTTCATAGTCGAACATATCGTGATCGTGGCCCTTGTCGGTTGCACCCCAAACAAGCCACTTGCCATCAGGAGAAAGACGAGGGAAATATTCATGACTGCGACGACCCGGCAAATCCATCAGGCGGACGTTCTTGGGAATACCGAAGAAGCCCACCTTTTCCACCTGCTTGCCATCCTTGGCAGAGAACCACAGGATTTCGCTAGGAGCGGCAGTACCACCATTACCAGTGGGATTTACGCGATAGAGTTTGGAGCCATCAAAATTCCAGTCAATCTGGCAACCGTCACCAGACTTAGTCCAGGTCTTCTTTTCCAGATCCCAGACGCCAGTTTCACGCATGGAACCGCGAAGCGTAATGGCCAAGTGCTTGCCATCCGGACTCATATTCGGTTCCTGAAGAATCACATCCTTCTTATTGAAAGCGACTTCACCATCCAGAATCATAGATTCTGCCTTGCTGGAAAGGTCCATTGCGAAAACCTTGCCTGCACGGCTAAAGACAATAGTCTTACCATCGGGACGCCAGGTACCCCAGGTAGCGTTGTCTACAACCTTAGTCTGGTTGGAGCCATCGATATCCATGGTCCAGAGTTCCCACTTTTCCGGATAGTTCGCGTCATTTTCAGGAACCCAACCGCCCTTACTGCGGTTAAAGAGTACCTTGGCACCATCGGGGGAAATACGGGGGAACCAGTCCACATTATCGCTATTGGTCAATGCATGGGCGTTGGAGCCGTCGGCATTCATGAGCCAGATATCATGATGGGAATTTGCACGGCTGGTAGACCAGGCAATCACACCTTCTACCTTTCCCTTCAGAGCATCAAGTGTTTTCTGTTCATCGGCTGTAGGATCTACAGCAGCACCCTTAGGAGCCCCCTGCTGGGCAAAAACAGAAGAACAGGCCAAAGCTGCAATCAAGGAAGCCCTTGCAAACTTCATCATTTTCATAAAAACCTCTAAAAAGGGAGGCGAACTGCCTTCCTACGCACTCTAAAAGATAGTAACAAAGTACTAAAAATTAGGACAAATCGTACCATTTCAGTCAAAACTATGTTGATAAGGAACACACTTGTTTCTTTCTGTAAACAACAAAAACCTTACATTCCGAACACTTTACCTTATAACGATATAATTTAAAGAAAAAAATATGAGGATGTTTATGAAGATTCTTTCCATTCCCGCCCTTGCCTGCGCCATGACTTTAGGTTTTGGATTGGCATCCGCACAGACCATTACTCCTACCCGCGTAGGTCCTGTGAGCCAGTATGGCCAGCTCATGACCGGCAAGAATTCCGCCGGCGAAGGCCGCATTTACGGTTCCTGCGAAGGCGTCAAGGACGGCGCAGAAGTCCAGGTTCGTGGCATGAGTCTTTACTGGAGCCTTCAGCCCCAGGCAGTGGAATACTGGAGCGATGAGGGCGTTTCTACCATGGTCAAGGACATGAACATCCAGATTGTCCGCGCCGCCATGGCTACCGGCAACGAAGACTGGTGGGGCGAATGGAACGGACAGCGCCTCAAGGGTTATGCTTCCGCACCCGACCAGCAGAAAGGCTTCATGAAGGCAGTCGTGGAAGCAGCCATCAAGAACGACATCTACGTGATTATCGACTGGCATAGCCACGAAGCTACCAGCCAGGTCAATTCCGCAAAGGGTTTCTTCGAAGAAATGGCCAAGACTTACGGCCAGTACGACAACGTCATCTTTGAACTGTTCAACGAACCCACAGACATTTCCTGGGATAACATCAAGAACTATGCCAACCAGATTATTCCCACAATCCGTCAGTATTCCGACAACTTGATTCTCGTGGGAACCCGCGCCTGGGACCAGCACCCGGAAGAAGTCATCGGCAAGGAAGTTACCGACAGCAAGAAGAACACTGCCTACACCCTGCACTACTACGCCAACAGCCACTGCGTCAGCGGCAACTATGACTGGGGTGGAAGCTGCGAAGGCGCCAACGGCGAAAAAGCAATCAAGGCAGGCCTTTCCGTATTCGTCTCCGAATGGGGTACCGGTAACGCCAACGGTGATGGCACACCCGACCAAAACAAGAATACCCAGTGGCAGACTTTCATCAACAAGTACAAGCTTTCCTGGGCAAACTGGTCCGCATCCCACATTAGCGAAGGCACCGCCGCATTCGGCAGCGGTTCCAACAAGACAAGCCTCAACTACACCACCTCTGGCAACCTTGTAAAGGGCTATCTGGCCACCAACCCCACCAATTACACCAAGTGTGCTGCAGGTTCCCAGGGTGGACAGCAGAAAGGTTCCACTACCGATCCTTCCCAGGGTGGTCAGCAAGGCGGACAGACTCCGAACCCGGAAGCAATCATCGGCATCAAGGCACCCAACGGTCTGAGTGTCGCATTCCTGGACAAGTCCCTTGAAATTTCCGGCGTGAAGGCCGCAAATGTCGAGCTGTTTGACCTGAAGGGCAATAAGCTCATGATGATTGACGGTGTTAGCGGCAACCTTTCCCTGGCAGCAGTTCCCGCAGGCCAATACCTGGTAAAGGTCACTGCAGGTTCCGCAAGGAAACTTCTACCGTATTCTTAGCATCACTATTCCACAGGTGCTTAACCACAGAACCAGAAATAGAAATCAGATCCACGGAAGCCTTACCGTTAACGGTCATCTGTAGAGTACGACCATCCAGCTTCAAGCCGAAAACGGCAGGGAGAGCCGAGGCTGCGATAGACAAGCCTGGATCAGCCGGATCGGTAGGATCGGTGGGATTGGAAGGATCAACCTTCTGACCACCTGCAGCAAGATTCGGCATGTTACCGGAAACAAGCAAACCATTCAACAACTTCAAGGACTGATTGAAGTAATTTTCGCGACCTAAGTTAACAGCTTCCTTCCAGTATTCGTCCAGTTTAGTCTGGTAGGACGGATCAGAAATCAAGGAAGTCATCAAGGAAGTAACGAAAGTACTGTTATGGTCATTACCCAAGTCACCAGACTCACGACGTACCGGGCCGCTCATTTTGGAAGCAGGGATGGTAGACACGAATGCACCCATCTTCTTATCCAGGGCGAGGGCACGCTGGTCCGCATGCCAACAAACGGCCTTTGCATTACGCCAGGGAGCACGAGAAGCGTCATAAGAATAGTAGTCATCTTCACTCTTACCATTCTTGTCCGTCCAGTCGTCAATAAGACCGGTCTTTACTTCATCGGAACTGGATTCATAAAGTTTCATGTTGGCGTCATATGCAGTAGTCTTCCAGAATTCTGCATTTTCCGTATCCACTTCTGCAAAGAGTGGCATGTAAGCCGGATCAAAATAACCCGGGTTCTTACGATTATAAGCGGCATCGCCCCAAGCGTCACCCGGCATATGCAGGCCATTAGATTCAAATTCATACTTCTTCATGGATTGAATCAAAGTTCTTGCATCGGTTAGGTACTTTTCATCACCGAACTGATGGTAAGCCATCACAAGAGCTGCGGCAGCATCAATATCCCCATCAAGGGCTGCACCATTGCCTGCATCCCAGGATTCAGAAAGATTACCAATCTTCCAGATCATAAGACCGTTCTTGTTCATGAACTTCTTGTAGAAATTCCAGATCTTATCGAATTGCGGCTGGTAACTCGTTTCGTTATCACTGAAATAGACCATGAGCAGCATGCCATAGCCCACACCTTCAGAGAAATAGCAGTCAGAACCGGGATCAGAACGGATGCCCGCAAGGTCACCCTTTTCGTTATACATATCTGCCATCCAGTCCTGGAACTGTTTCTTTAAATCGGCAGAGGCAGCAGCCTTGTCACTGAGCAAAGTCGCATTTCCACCGTAATCGGACATCTGGGGGAACGGGTAGTTAACGGCTGCCTGGGAGAGTCCAAAGGACATCAGCCCTACCAAGCTCAACTTGGTAAAGAAATTCATATATGCTCCTTTTATACCGCTTTTAGGGCGGACCAAACACATTTCTCCAAAAATAATGCATTTTGGTCCAAATGCAAACTTTTAAAAAGCCTACTAAGCCCAAGAAATGAATTAAATCACTAAATGCAGAGAATTTTCAGTAGGGAGTCAAGGATTCTGCCACTTTAATTCCCACTTTTTTGCAGGAACACTACGATGGCAATGAATAAAAGGTCTATCGAACACCACAAAGTATTCGTCTTGATAGACTCGGTTCCAAGCCTGTTTTCTTGAGTCCAAATCCGCAATCAGCTTATTCCAACGCGCATAATAACGTGTCGGAAGAATCACTCGGCCGATTTGATTCTGCACAGCATATTCGACAAAGGTTTCTGGATTTTCAGCAAAGCCGAGATACTGTTCAAAGAAATCAGCTGTCTTTAAAATAAAGCGACCATCAATATACGTGGAATCGGAAGGATTCACGAAAGCCAGGTAACCACCCGCACGATCGTCATTAAAAAGTCGCCCATCATGAGGATTGGCCTTCATCCATACCGCAGCGGCCACAGGAACTCGCTGATAAGAAACCATCGTATGATCATAGACCTGAAGCGAGCGGATCCAGAGCCCGAATATAAAGGCAATGAGGATGATAAATGCTGAACGCAGGATGCGAGAAGCTGATTCCGGCTCGGAGGCCGGAATGACGTTTGCGAAGGAGGCTACCTTAGGAGTAGTCAAAAGAACCACAAGGAGAACTGGCAAAAATAGGACTAAATTTCTTTCAGCCATTAGGGAAAGAACTGCGGCTACCAGCAGCGTTATATGAAGGATCATACTGCGGGAGTTGTCCTGAAGAACTTGCTTGCGAAGGAACAGTACTCGCAGGATTTCGTGTCCGATGGAAATAACAGCGAGGAACACCATCCCGAAAGAAACCAAGGTGTTTTCGCCAGATTGCAACAACGTGACAGGAGAGCGGTTCTCCGCGATTTCGCTTGCGAAGATGGTTGCAGACTGAGAAAGTCCAAGCAGTCTATCCAGAAGTCCAAAGGGATACAGGAAAAGGGAAAGTCCTTCCCTATGGAGGAACGGCATACAGAACATTGCCAGCGGGAATAAACCCCAGGGAAGCATTTTTCTGCGAGTATCCTCCGCCTTGAAAAATTCCACCAGAAATACACCTGCAGCCAATATCGGGCCAAGAACGAATAAGCCCTGAGTCTTACACCAGAACCACTGAATCACAAGCAGAACTAAACAGGCCGCCCATTTTTTTAAAGCCGTTTTCGTCTGAAATATAAAAGGCAAAATATTCCAGTAGATTCCCAGGAATAGAAGGCTAAAGACTACCGGACGCATTTCCATCTGATAGCGGAACAGGAACAGCAATACGATTCCGACGCAAGCGCCCAAAAAAGAAACTTTCCCCTCCCGATTCAAGAACGGTTTCATAAAGAGGGCAAAAACGATTCCCCACAAGATTGCCTTAAAAAATACAAGCGCCTGTGCGCCCCCTATTCCATAAACAAATGCAACAACTTGCTGGAAATAATAATGCACATTGACAACAGGTTCACGCACAGGAGTCCATGTGGTCACCCATTCACGAGCGCAGGCCAAATGCCACCATATGTCCGTATCCGTCAGGGGAAATACGGCAAAGGCCGCTGCCACGACGAACAGCAAAATCAAGAGCATTTTTCCATGCAATCGTTCCACAGACTTACTCAAGAGTTGCAATCAGGGAATCCAGACGAGTGGAGAATCGCTTGGCTCCACCGGCGCAAAGATGATCATAGTAGGACGCCATCGAAGATGTATAATCATGATCACCCATCTTATTTTCATCGAACAGAATGAAATTCTTGGACTGGTATTCCTTAATGCGTTCAACCATTTTTGCAGCAAGGCTACGGCGCATTCCATGACGGCCAAAAGCACCTGTATTCTTATAGGCTGGAGACTGCGGGAAAATTGCACCAATCACGATTACATCCTTCTTTGCAGCTATTTCCACAAGTTCCTGCAGAGCAAGGAAACTGTCTTCCAACATCAGGGAATCCGTAGAAGTCGTCGTATCTGTAGCAATAGGCGGATTATCCTCCCCCCAATCAGAACATACTGCCGAAATAAATCCGTTTTCGCTCATATAGGTTTTCGGGCCGTTGTCTACACCAGGAGCATTAGAGGTCAGTTCGTAAAGTCCTTTGGGATATCCGCCCTGCCAGTAGTCATGATTTTTATCATAGACAAAACCAGGAAAAATCTTGTAGGTTCCCTTGAAGAAATTATACACATCCACATCCGATTTCCACCAGAAATCAAGATCCAAAGAAACAACAAGATACTTCAACTTTTTGAAATGAGGCAGAATATAATTCCGTACAAGATCTCTCGAAGTAAAAATGGAATTAGGAGTTTGAGCCAAATTTGCAACAACGGTAGGAGTATTCATCAGCTTGGGACGAATACCGTTGAACGGTCTCGAAGATCCCACAACCACAACGTCAGCAGTATCCTTCAATTTCCATAACAGTTCCATTTTGTAACGCCAGAATACATCTTCCTGCAAGAAGTTATCGCTCACGTACAAGCCGGCACTATCCACACTCAGAGTCTCATCAAGCTCTACATTCTTGAGATTTTCATCCACCCATAAGCAGGGATGGAATAAATCCGTACCCGCCACTAGCTCCGTAAAGGAACTATCAGACAAGTCCACCAGAACAATCCTTTCGTGATTTCCAGAAGTTCCTGTAAGAGTAGCCACAACAAAACCTGTTTTTCCCACCCATTCCGTATGGTCAAAGGCATAATTTTCAGGAGCGGAAACCATCTGAATCAACCTACCCGTACTATCCGCAATAAGCAGCTGCTCATGGACACCATATTTATGTCCGACAAACTCAGCCCCTTTTCCATTGTTGCTACCAAAATCAAGGAACAACGTACGTTTGGTCCCATCCTGGGAAAGGGAGGCATTACAAGCCTGTTCCTGATTATACCACAGGGTATCAAGAGCTTGAGATTCAAAGACCGTTCCATTTTCGCCTTGAGCAATTCGGGCACGAAGTTTCCTAGCACCAGTCACCGCAAGCCTTTGATCCTGACTTATCCCTCCATGATAGGCCCCGTCAAAAAGCTTTTCGGGAGTTCCAAAAACACCTTTTGCAAATGAAACCTGCCAGGTACTGCGAGAAAAGAAATCTCCATCGTCAGCATTATTGCCACTATCGGTAACATAGACTAGCACGGTGTCGCCTTCCGGAGAAATTCTCCATCGGGGGATAGAAGCATTGTCCACCTTCAGCAAAACAGGAAAGCTATTTTCAGACAGCTTACGAGCATATACATTTGATTTCCCAGTGATACCTTCCGAGCCCGTAGAGAAAGCAACCCACTGTCCATCAGGGGAAATATCTGGATGGAACATTTCCAGCGAATCCGTAATATCTACAAGACGAGGCCTTCCATTGTTAAAATCAACAAAGGCAAGATTTCCATTCAAATTGTTTCGGAATGCAAGTTTTATCCGATAGGATTTCAATTTTCTGAAAACATCCTGAGAGGTAGCCTGTAAAGATACGGTTCCGTCAACAGTTGTTCCCTGATTGGTTAGCCATTGTGCCCCTGGAATTTTTCCATAGGCTAGACGAAAACCTACGTAATAAATACGGGTGGATGAGGAAACCGTATAGATATCTCCTCGATTATACGAATTCACATTAAACTGATCAGAACTATAATCACCCCCCTTCAGAACATGTTCATCAAGGGAGCCTCCGTTAACAGCACCTACAAAATCAGTAATGGTCGTATCCTTCAAACGTCCAAGCCAGTCATTTACCCATTCTTTCACATGAACAGAATTTTCAATTTCATTAAAGGCATATACCCACTCCGCCTCCGTAGGGATGCGGAAGCCCTCCACCTCGCTATTAAATTTCAACCCCACAAGATTAATGCAGCTTCCCTTATTATCTCGCTGAACCTTGGAATAAGAATAAACCGTATCCATTTTTTCAGCCTTGCTTCGGGCATTGGCATAAAGGACTGCGTCGTAATAGGTAATATATGTTACGGCGCCACTGGCATCGCACATATGATCGACAGGCATATCCTGATACTTGGAAAATTCATCACAGGAAATTTCATCACTGCTGATATAGAAATCATAATCCAAGACCACATTCATCTGTGGTGCATCCATCGTCTTAGCGTTTTCCATATTCGTCCCAAGAATCACAGGATTCTTAGGAGCCTTCAGATGGACAAATCCCTCCAGGTCTTTTTCCTTACCAGCTGCAGACGATGCGGAAGAATCCGTATCACTACACGCTGCATACATCAGCAGGAAAAAGGCCAGAAGAAACTTCATCATGATTACTCATCCAAAACTTTCATCAACAAGGTATCAAGGCGTCCAGCCACCTTCACCGCTCCCTTCAAGCCCAAATGATCTTCGTTAGAGAAGTCTTCGTATTCGTAGTCGTTAACGCCATCCTTATATTCATCAAAAATAAGGAAGTTATCATACTTTTCCTGCAGGGACTTCATATCATTCTGAATTTCCTTGGCATCATCCATGGTCAAGCCATAACGTCCCCATACTCCCTTCTTCACATAATAAGGAGACTGGGGGAAGACAGCGCCAATAACAAGAATACCCTTCGCCTTTGCCGAGTCTAAAATTCCGACCAGTTTTTCACGATTAAATGCATAGGCATCAGGATACTTGGAATACCATTTTACATCCCAGGATACTTCCGGATTTTCATCCACCCAACCCTCAGATTCAGAATGGTACACACCATTGTTGTAACCAAAGGTATAAGACTCTTCGTCATCCGGAGTCATGGCGCTACGAGTCAAATTCAACATGCTCTTGGGCACCCCATCCTTCCAGAAAGAATGATTTTCATCATAACGATAACCAGGAATATTCCCAAACCATTCCTTCCAATTATCATCCTTCACAAACCAGCGGTCATAATCCAAAGTGATGACAACAGCCTTCAACTTGGGCATCAGAGGAATGATATAGTTATTCACGAAGAAATTCGTTGCAGTAAGATCTTCTGCGGAATAGGCAAGATTAATGGTAAAATGAGATGTTACCGCAGTAGGATCTAAGCCCGCAAAGGAACGAGACGAACCAATGACTGCAACTTCTGTAATCTCACGATATTGCCAGAAATACTCCATCTTGATTTTCATGATTCGAGTAGTAATATCCGAGGTCGCTGTCATATAAACGCCAGCACTGTCCAGATTCAGGAATTTTTCCTCTTCCGGAAGATTGACGTTCAAGACGCGAAGACACGGATCCCACAGTTCGTCTCCCTTCACCAAGTCCGTTACGGAACTATCCTGAAGATCGATGAGCACCAGCTTATTATGGCTACCGTTAAAATCATAAACGGAGGCAACTGCAAGATTTTTACCGTTGACCCATTCCGTATGGTCAAAAGACATATTGTTGGGAGCAGCAACACTCTGAATCAGATTGCCAGCACTGTCTGCTATAAACATACGTTCATGAACACCGTATTCCTTACCGACGAATTCACGACCCGGACCATCCTTCTTTGCAAAGTCCAGGAACAGGGTACGCTTGCTGCCATCTTGAGATAGAGAGACATTACAAGCCTGAGCACTATCAAACCACACGGTATCTACGGGGGATGATTCTCTTTCGAAATGAGCCCTCAGGAGACGGGCACCAGTAACAGCAAGGCGACCATCAGGAGTTACGCCCCCATGGTAATTTCCGTCGAACAACTTTTTAGGAGTTCCAAACTGTCCATTGGAGAAGGGCACTTGCCAAGTACTTGTTTCCGTAAAAATGGAATTTTCCGTATTGATATCAGCGGATGTCACATAAACAATTACGGTATCCCCAGCGTCCGTCACGGAGAAACGGGGAATTGCAGCAGATTCCACATCCAGCTTTACCAGGTTGGTACCAGCCAAATTGAGGCGACGCACATACAGTTCGGATTTGCCAGGAAGCCCTTCCCCACCTGTACAGAAGGCAACCCACTCCCCGTCAGGGGAAATATCCGGATGCCTTACCTTAAGGGTGGAATCCTTGATTTCCTTTACAGAGAAAGAACTTTCATTGAAGTTCATGTAAACCAGGTTGTTTGTCAGCCGGTTCACAAAAGCAAGCTTTGCACGAAGGGTACCCAGCTTATTCTTGAGGGTAGAAGACTTTACCAGCGGTTTCAGGAAAGCGGAAGAAGTAGAGCCATCGGCAGCCATCCACACAGGCTTTTCAATTTTACCGAAGGCAATACGACCGCCTACATAATTTGCCTTGCTTTTCGAAATGATGGTATAAGTATCCAGACGGGAATGAAGTGTGGTTCGAGCCTCACTATGCTTAAAGCTACCGCCCTTTAAAACACGTTCACCAAGGGATCCTCCATCAGGAGCGCCTACAAAATTCGTAACGGTCGTATCCTTGAAATAGCCGAGCCAATCACTCACCCATTCCGCAAGATTTCCAGCCATATCGCAAAGGCCCAAGCCATTTCTAGCTTTAGAGCAGACTTCATGAGCATTGTCCCCGGAATTGGTCTGGTTCCAGCCATCGCTCACATTCCAGCCATGAGATGCAGCAAAGATCCATTCCGCTTCCGTTGGCAAACGATATCCTTCTACATCAGGATTGAACTGGAAATTTTCAAATCCATTGACATGGTGGACACTATCATAATCTACGTAGGTGTAGGTATAGACCGTATCATAACCTTCAAGTTTGGAACGGTTATTCACATACAAGACCATGTCACCAAAAGTCGTATTGGCAATAGGAAGGTTTTCAGAACCAGGGGCAGGTTCCCCGCCCATGACTTTGGCATATTCCGCCTGAGTGACTTCGTGTTCCCCAATAGAGAAGTCATAATCAAACTTCACCTTCATTGCAGGAGATTCTTTCTTGTTAGCATTTGCATTATTGGTGCCAACATAGGTGAAGTGCCCTTTTGCGTGAATTCGAATCAATCCCTCATGAGTGGAATCTTTACCATACTCAACCTCGGTATCATCGTATTCCGTCTGACACACGGGATTCGCATCATGATGCGAACAAGACGCAACCAGGGCTATTAGCCCTAATGTGCCCATGAGATTCGTAAATTTTCCAGCCACTATTTTCCTCCCAACTGATTGAGAACCGAGTCAATCCTAGAAGTAATCTGATAAGCACCATCGCCATTCAAATGATCATAGTCGTACGCGAGACTATCCGAATAATCATGATCACCCATCAGATTTTCGTCAATCAAACGGAAGTTGGAGAAATCCTTTTCCATATCGTGAAGAGTTTCAATCAACTTAATTGCATGGGATCTGCGCATTCCATGACGCCCAAAAGAACCCGTCTTCTTGTAATAGGGGCTTTGAGGGAAAATAACACCCACCACAATAACATCCTTTTCCTTTGCCTTCTCAATAATATCAGTCAGCTGGGAAATGCCATTTTTCAGGAGATCCGTATAGTCACTCCAGGTAGAGTCTGCAACCAAGGCGATGCCATTCGTCCAGGAACGTTCACCCGAATATTCCAACCAGCCGTTTCTCTGGCTAATGAATTTCAGGTGGCTACTTTCCTGAATATATCGGTTGCTCAGTTTCTTGAGAAGATCATAGCCTTGATCAACCCAGAAATCATGATTGGCATCATAAAACAATCCAGGAACACTTCCCAGATTTTGGCTCAAATTGACGCCAGGAGCCTCGCCCCACAAATCAAAATCCACCCCCACCACAAGGAACTTCAATTTCTTACAATGATTCAGGGCGTAGTTCACCGCAATATAGCGTGACACCTCCATATCAGAAGGGATGGTCGCCATATTGAATGAAGCTCCATAGGAAATGCGATTCGATATAAAACCTAAACTCATACGGGAGGAACCAAGAGCCACCACTTTTAAGTAGTTGCACTTATTCCAGAAAACATTCATTTTCGAAGCAATCAGCTTAGAATCCACGCCCTCATAATAAATGGCCGCGCTATCTCGATCAAGTTCGTTAATTTTTTCATCATCAATGAGGGAGGCCTTTTCAACCCAGAAGGTTGGGTGCCAGATTTCCGTACCTTCAATCAATTCTGTAATGGAATGATCCATCAAGTTCACTAGGACTATCTTTTCATGGGCACCGTCGTTAGTCGTAAGGCTAGCGACAATAAACGGCTGGTATCTGGACAAGGTTGTCATATAACCACCCAGAGCCCATTCCGTATGATCAAAAGTGTATCCGCTGGGTGCGGCTACAGAATCAATCAACTTGCCCGTACTGTCTGCGATAAGGATGTATTCATGCCTTGCATAGGAATGTCCAATGAATTCCTCGCCAGTCTTACTGGCAAAATCAAGGAACAACGTGCGCTTGCTACTATCCTTAGCCAAGGATGCATTACAAGCCTGCTCCTCATTGTACCAAATTGTATCTAAGGAAGAATCATCCATCACAACGCCTGCTGAATCCGCGATTCTTGCACGCAGGCGCCTTGCTCCAGTAACGGCAAGACGATTATCGTAGCTAACACCTCCATGATAAGCGCCGTCAAACATTTTTTTCGGAGTTCCAAAATGATAATTACTAAAAGGGACCTGCCAGGTGCTTGTACTCTTAAAGGTTCCGTCGCTCGTATTATCTCCAGCGTTGGACACATACACAATGACCGTATCCCCATCTTCCGTCACACGCCAGCGGGGAATAGCAGCGTTTTTCACGTCAAGTTTAACAAGGCTGTCACCGTTTACAGTCAGCTGCCTTACATAAATGGACGAAGGACCGTCAATACCTTCAGTCCCAGTGGAAAACGCTACCAGGCTTCCATCTGGAGAAATATCAGGATGGAAACAATTCAGGGTATCCTTGATTTCAATAGCCATCTGGGGAGCATAAGAATAATCCACAAAGGCAAGATTATGCGTCAGCTCATTACGGAACACTAGCTTGGAACGGGCTGTTCCCACCAGGGTACGCAAGGCACGAACGCTAATCTTAGGAATCAGGCGATCTTCTACGGAGATTCCATCGTTACTCAGCCACATGGCATTGGGAATACGACCGAAAGCAATTCGAAAGCCAACATATACCGTATGGGAGTTGGAAACCACATCGTAGGTATCCCCCCTACTTGTAAAACTGGTGAATTCCTTGGGAGTCGTAAAGCCCCCACCCTTCACAATACGAGTTCCGGAGAGCGCACCATCAGGAGCACCGGCATAATCGTAAACTACAGTGTCCTTGTAAATCCCTAACCAGTCGTTCATCCATTCCATGGCATTGCCGGCCATGTCGCAAAATCCTTCACGATTTTCCCCCTTGGAACAGACATTATGGACCCGACTCATACCATTTTCCTGCGTCCAGGCTTTTTCCACATCCCAATCCTGACTTGCCACCAGCATCCATTCCGCTTCAGTTGGCAGGCGATATGCATCCACATCCGGAGAGAACTTCAAAGCTTCCATTCCAGAACATCTTCCATCCACGTTGATTAAGGCGGAAGAGTAGGTATAGGCGGTATCATAACCTTCAGCCTTGCTTCGGGCATTGGCATAAAGGATCGCATCATAATAAGTCAAATCCGTAACAGGCAAGCTATCAGAAGACTTGACAAAAAATCCCCAGTCATCCGTAGTATACTTGCTAAATTCAGCACGCGTAACTTCGTGCTTGCCTAAGGAAAAATCGTAATCAAACCGAACCCCCATCTTGGGTTTTTCGTTGAAAAGCGCCTTTGTGCGATTGGTTCCCAGGACAACAAAGCCATCCTTGGAATGAACATAGATTAGCCCTTCATGGGACTCATCATTATCCATCTCCACATTGGTGGATCGCAGTGCATAGTCATCGGACGTTGTACACGCACACAGACAAATCACCCCAAAAAGCAAAATTATCCACTGCTTCATTTGCTATCCCTCCGTTTTTCTAACCCCAGAAGAATCGAGTTCAGCCTTTCCGTAATTTGCGGAATGCCTTCGGCACAAAGGTGATCGAAGTCCACGGCCATCTCGTTCCCATAATCGTGATTACCCATCTTATTTTCATCCATCAGGACAAAATTCGTATAAGTTTTCGAAAAACCATCTATTTTTTCAATCAGACTCTTCGCCACACTGCGACGAAGACCGTATCGGCCAAAGGCTCCTGACTTCGCATAAGCAGGACTTTGCGGGAAAATCACACCCACGACAGAGATGTTCCGTTCTTCGCATTTCTTAATGATATCTTCCAGGACTTCCAGGGAATTTTTCAGATATCCCCCGTCATCCATGTAAGTGCTATCGATTTCAATTTCAGGAACAGTCCCCCAGGATCCACAGGCAGAAGGAGTATGGCGGCCTCGGTCATACGTGTACAGGATTGCATCTTCCGTTCCAAGGGCCTTTTCCGTTGCCTGTAACAGACCTGGAGGTACGCCGTCTTTCCAATAGTCATGATGTTCATCATAGACATAACCCGGATAGCGTTTCACATCCTTATAGAAGAAATTATCGCCACCATCGCCATCGATTTTCCACCAGAAATCAATGTCCAGGGAAATCACCACATGTTTTAGATTTTTCAGATGGTTGAGGATGTACTTGTCCAGGAAATCCCTGGTTGCATAGATGGAATTCGGAGTATGCGCAAAATTGATTGCAAAGAATTCATTGCTTAAAAGGTCCGGACTTAGGGAATACAACGGACGGGAAGATCCAAGAATAGCCACATTTGCAGAATCTGCATAACGCCATAACAATTCCATCTTATAGCGCATAATCACGGATGCCCAGCTATCATTTTCCTTCAGGTATACGCCAGCACTATCCATATCCAGGCCTGAATCCTGAAAATCATCGACACCATCCACCCACATGGCAGGATGCCACAACTCCTCCCCTCTTGCCAAAGCCAGGACAGAATCTGTAGACATGTCTACCAAGGCAATCTTTTCATGAACACCATTATAGTTGGTCAAGGACACAATCGCATTATTTCCAAAAGTCCACTCGCTATGATCAAAAGCATAATCATCGGGAGCAGATACATATTGAATCAGTTTGCCGGTGCTGTCCATCACCTGGATTCGTTCATGAACGCCATAACCCTCGATGTTGTTTTCCTTATCCGTCTTGCGGCCAAAATCCAGGAACAGCGTGCGCTTGCTATCATCCTTTGAAAGACTTACATTGCAAGCCTGTTCGCCATTATACCAGACGGAATCCACCACACCTTCGTCAGACTCCGTACGAGAGCGTAGCAGTCGAGACCCAGTTACGGCCAAACGGTCATCACGAGAAACACCTCCATGGAAGGCTCCATCGAAAAGCTTTTGAGGTTTCCCGAATTTTCCATTGGAGAACGGGACCTGCCAAGTGCTACGTCCCATGAACAAATTCTTGTCGGAATTATCCCCCGCGTTGGTCGCATAGACAATCACCGTATCGCCACCCGAAGTAACCCTCCAGCGGGGGATAGCAGCTCTTTCTACATTCAGCTTTACCAAATCAGAACTAATCGGGCTGAGAGTACGGACATATATTTCGGATTTTCCATCTACACTTTCGATACCCGTGCAGAAGGCAACCCACTTTCCATCAGGAGAAATGTCCGGATGGAAAACAGATACATCATCTTCAATTTCAAAGACTTTAGAACCTAAGGAATAATCAATGAATTCCAAATTTCCGGTAATATGGTTACGGAACGCAACCTTGACCTGCATCGTACCAAAGCGTTTCTTCATTTCAGTAGAACTGACCAAGGAAACCGTATTGGACGAAGAACCTGAGCCTCCATTCATCCAGGCCGGATCAGGAATCGCACCATAAGCAAGACGGAACCCCACATAGTCCGCATGAGTTGCAGAAGTCACTACATAGTCATCCCCACGGCGATAGGCATTTGCATATTCCTTACTATGCTTGAAACTACCGCCTTTCAAAACTCTTTGACCCAAGCCATCTGCCTGAGGAGAGCCCATAAAATTCGCAACCGTGGTATCCGAGAATTTTCCCAGCCAGTCGTATACGAATTCCTTCACGTTTCCTTCCATGTCGCAGAAGTGCACAGAATCCGAAACAAAATGACACACAGAGTGGGGACGGTAATCGGAATTTTCCGAATTCCAGCTACTATCCGGTTTCCAGCGAATACGAGCAGCTGCCATCCATTCCGCTTCAGTGGGTAAACGGAAAGCATCTACAGTGTTACGCAAGGTAAGTCCCGTAAGACCACTACAATGTCCTTCCCCATCAATGGTTACTGACTGGTAGGAGTAAGCCGTATCAAAACCATCCGCAATGCTTTTAGCATTTGCAAAAAGGATAATGTCATAATAGGAGACATTTGTGGCAGGAAGGTCATCTTCATCACAGGCGACCTTGGTAATCATGCCTTCGGGAAGATCAGCCTTCCCCATAATTTTATTGAATTCACCGCAAGTTACCTCGCTCTGTCCAAGAGAAAAATCATAGTCAAACATCACCCTCATTTGGGGACGTTCATTTTCCTTGGCCGTAGAATCCTTCGTACCGACAACAACGGTTTTGCCGGTTGCTTTTAGCAGAATGTATCCCGGGATTTCGGAGGTACGAGCAGAAACCACGCCTGCCCTGGAGGAAGACGAATCATCAGAGCAGCTACTGAGCAAAGCTGCCAACAACGCGACAAACAGCGCAACGCACTTCATCTGCTCAAAAAATAGAAAATTAGCGTTCTTTAGCTATATTCTGGTTAACGGAAATCCCTGGATATTCAGGAAAAAACTCTTCTGCCAGGCGGTACCATTTAAGGGCTCTGGGAGCATCATCTTTCAAGTAAAGATTTCCCACATCGAAAGTGGCCAATCCCACCAACTGCCGAGCTAAAAGAGGTTTGAATTCAAGCCCTGTCCAGGGACCTGCCTTATACTTTTCACGGTACTCCTCATCGGTATAGGCATACCCCCTACGATTCGGTTCCAAATTGACAGAAGTTTGTCCCTGAATTCCATACCGCAAGAAAACATGTCCCGGAAGAAGGATCGGCTGCAAGTCAATTTGCCGATCTTCGGCCACCATCATGGCAAGCCAGGCAAGACCGACGCAACCCGATTTCTTATTTTGCAAAACCTGAAGCGGGAATACCACCTCCTGAGAGGATGAAGCATTCTCCGCGCCCGCAAATTGAATATTCCAATAGCTCCAGAGAAGACTCTTTAATGACTGCAAAGTATCCCCGGTTACAGACAAAGTAGAATCATAGAATCGAAGTCCATCATTCCACTCCGGCAGGGAATCCACGCAATCTATTGACTTTCCCTCCATGGAACAGGCCATCTCCAGATAACTCAAGTCACCCCCACGACCGCCCCACAGAAGAACACCTCCTGCCATACCCAGCAGGAGGAATACAGCCACCACAACGTAGTTCACAACTGTATTAGACTTTTTCATTTATTCCATTAACGAAGTGCATCCCATTCCATGGGAGATTGCCAGAGGTCTCTAGCCGTCATCATGTAAATGACCAGTCTCTTACTCTGCATATCCTTCTTCATCTTCATCATGCGGCTACGGACACCAGGACCGCCGCCCCAACTGGTAAGGACCTGTACATCCAAACCTGTTGCATAAGCCAGCAAGGAACCCGGGCCACCGCTCTTCTGGTCCACACTTTCAAAGACGCCAGTAAAGGAATCGCCCATCAGGAGAATCGGAGAATTCTTCCCGCCCTTGTAGGTTTCCGTGCCCTTGTAAACCTTCATCACATTCAGATTATCCGCAGGATACTTGGACTTTTCCGCATCCGGCAAATGAGCTACCAGGTCACCTTCACGGAGGGTCTGCGTTTCCTGCAAGTTCAAGCTACCAGGTTGAGCGCCAGATTCCGCATACCAGCTGTACTGAGTTACACGACCTGCCAGAAGTTCCATGGCAGCAAGTTCACCAGGCAAAGCCCAATGGGTATCGTAACGCTGGAAACTGTAATGAGGCGGTTCATCCCCAGCCTTTGCAGCCATAAGCGCAGGATAAATATCCAGCACGTCGATGCCGGCTTCAAGAAGTTCCTGGGTAAAGGCGCGACCTTCAAGGTTGACACACAGGTCGGCAGCGGTACCCGGCACCAGCTTCTCGCCGTAGATTTCTTCCTTCACGGGAACAGGAACCACCAGCAGCTGGATTCCCAGCGAATCCAGATAGTTCTTTAATTCAATCATTCGCGGTAGCGGGTTATGAAGGCTATCCTGACCGCTAATCTTGTCCGCCAGCAGGTAGTTTGCGTTACGACGGAACCAGAGGAAACCGCCCTCCACCTTGTTACCATTTACATCCACTTCAGCCCAGGCGTTCTGCTCCTTGGGAAGTTTCGCCATCTGTTCCGCCAGGGACTTGCGGAAAGCCGCAGTAGCTTCGTTGGCAGGACACGTTCCCTTTATTGCATTTAAGGTTTCCAAGCGGAAAGTAGAACTGGTATCCAGGTGACGATCTACGGGAATCACTTCACCATGAGCCATCAGGGAATCCGCCACCTGCTTTGCACGAATCACCTCGTCCGTCATACGGAAAGCGGGAGCCTCAAAGCCAATCCACATGGGAGATCCCATAGGATTGCCGCGCATCACCGCAAAAGGCCTTCCGTTTTCCCAGGGAGCGCCAGCCGTATGAGGTTCTAAGTCCGTATTCAAAGTGGGATACCAGTAGGAAGAGAGAGTCCGAGCCCAGTTCAAGGCATCGTCGGAATTCATTTCTCCCGTCAAGTAGTAGTTGAGAATTTCCGCAACTTCACCTATAGAAGTCAGCTTCAGCTTACCGTAGAAAACATTGCGTCCAGTCCACAGTGCAGGAAGAACTTCCACCCACCAGTCAATGGCATTAGAACCTGCATTGGCATTGGAGGAAGGAACGCCCCACAAGCGGGTCACACTCTGGAACGCCCTGAAAACCTCCGGTTCATTCCACTTCACCGCTTCCACACCATTCAGCAGAACGGACAGGGAATCTGAACCCGTCTGGGAGTATAAAAGTTTTGCGAAGGGTTCCCAGGCGATAGGTTCCACCCCCGTCACCGCATTGGGTTCATAGCTAGAAAGGGAATCCAGCATAGGGAACGGATAATCAGCCAATTTTGCACCGGCCATAACGCCCTGGTAATTTTCAGGCTTTTCTTCCTTACCGGCCAGGCGAATAGGGTTGTTGAAATAGGCTGCAAAATCAAGAG
Organism: Fibrobacter sp. UWR4; assembly: GCF_003149045.1. NCBI lineage: Bacteria > Pseudomonadati > Fibrobacterota > Fibrobacteria > Fibrobacterales > Fibrobacteraceae > Fibrobacter > Fibrobacter sp. UWR4. The sequence continues at coordinate 47,221 of NZ_QGDU01000002.1, forward strand.
CCGCCAACGTGGGCTTATCCACCACACGGATCTGCTTGTCTCCGGAAACAATTTTCATTTCAAAAACGGTCACCGCCTTGGGAGCCACATAGCGAGGCATATTGGCTGGGGCAGAATTTCCCCCACGAATTTCCGCTACCGCAGGAGGAACAGAACCCGATTCTACATTACTATTTCCGGCACAGGCCATCAATCCAAAAGAAAGAGCCGATGCAGCAAGTGCCGCACCGACCTTCAAATAATTTGCTTTAAAATTTTTCATATTCACTTAATGAATATATAAAATTTCAAGCAGTTCCTAATCTAAGCCACCTCGACAGTTTATTGCAGAACAGCCTATACCCCGTTCCCCGTCATTCGATTCGTAGCGGCAATAGAAATTCATGGCCTCCACGGCATACATATCGCACCATTCACTACAAGCTCTTTCGGGATCAGCCTGAAACAATTCAGACTTTTTCGGATTTGCAAGACAGCTGGAAACGCATTGGTCGCGAGCCGCCAGCAAATCCTGACGGATCCAAGTTTCGCCATTTTCCACCTGATTAAAGGACGAACAATTATCAGGCCCACAGATTGCATTTTTTACCACAATAGGAGCGTTCAAATCCAATGTTCCATCACAAGTTTCCACTGCAAAGAATTCCTGGATTTCATCATCCAGCAAGGGGGTATCCATATTTTCGTTTGGAGCAGCCATCGTAATGACAATGGAATCCTGACCTACATGGTCTAAATTGTAGTAAGCATTATTTCTACTGTGCTCCCACGCCACCAGATAGTAATGACAGTTCTCAGTTCCACCGCGCTGATCCAGGCGATGCTTTAAAACAGGCATCAGACGATGGAAAGTCCATTCATTCACGGGAATCAATGTCGGTTCACTAGGTAAGTTGCACATTGCCGAATATTGGGTATTCCTATACCCCAGCAAATAGATACTGGGATTAAAAAACACCATGGAATCCCCAGGAACTTCATCCGCTACGGACGCAGATTCTTTATCATTTTTAAGCGAAACGGGATTCCTTTCCGAATTCGCCTGAGTCGAAGCATTTTCCGAACATGCCGCAAAAGCAAGAATTGCAGAACATGCCAACATCGTTTTTAGAAAGTCCATCCTAACCTCCCTTTGTTTACTTGATTTCATTTTCCCAGCGGTCACAGTCATTCTTAAACTGTTCCGCCTTTTGTGTAAGTTTTTCCTGAATACCTTCCGGCAAATAGTACTCGTACCAGCTGCGATTTACGGTTCCATTATCGCAGCCATTGCGATCCCAGTGACCATAGACACCACTAATACCAAGAATTTCCAACGAATCTGCATGAGGAACCACGTAAGATTCAAATTCATCCAGCAAGTCCTTGCACAAGTCCCAACGATTTTCAGTTAGATGCGTTGCCATTGTTTTTACATACTCATTATCCATTTCGGGATCTTCGTAATATAGGATTGATTCCGACATCTCAATGAATTCCGCACCGGCAGTGAATTGCACTCCCACCCTATAACTCGTATCACTATCCACAACCTTTACAAGGCAGTGGGCAGACTCGTAGAACACATCTCCTTCCCCATCCAACAATTTACCCGGGCAAATGTTTTCGCCAAGGTCATTCTGGCAGGAATCAATCCTGGACGCGGTATCCAAAGGAGTATGCGGAACATCCATAGGATAAACAGACGGAACGGTATCAGGAAACACAACAGAACTTGATGACACCTCAATGACAATATCATGTTCTGGAGGAAGTTGACCAGAAGGAGATTCGCTAGCAGACGAATTTATGGCAATAGTATTCTTATCCTGATCCACATTGGCATTGGGATCCGTTACGGTTCCATTAGCCACACCATTGTCACTGCAGGCAATCAGCAACGAACAACTAGCAATAAACCCACCCATAAAGATTTTAAGAATCTTGTCCATCACTAACCTCCATCTTTTTTGCAGTCAGCGGAAAGAGCTGCAAATTCAAACGATAAACTCGTTCAGCATCATCTGCCGCTGAAACCACATCCACAATTTGGCGTCTGCAATCCTCTAGAATTTTAAGCACACGACCATAAGTTTCGGCTCCTAACCCCATTGTAATCCCCGTAATACTACGTTCATTCACCCCAAAATCATCTACAGCACCTTCTGCAAACCTTGCCATGTCCCGATGCATGGTGCGGATGGCCACAGGCAACGCCTCGGCAGAACCTTCCAAGGATCTTTCCGCCTGTTCATAAACGTCCTCGCCAGTCTTTTTTAAAAGACCCATGGCTACCAAGTCATGAAGGACCTCCCGAACCTCCATGGCGGTAATTTCCTGATGGCACATCTTGGCAAGCGTCAGAGGCTTTGCCCCCGGCATGATGGAAGCCAGTTCACGAAGCACGGGATATTTCCAGGATTCGTAGAACTTGAAAGTTTCACCATCAAGGATGCGGACCTTGTGCGCCTTGGCGATTTCCCGCATTTCGGCATAAGCCTTCTTTTTATCTTCGTCCTGCTTGGCCTGCCCAAACAGAACTAAGGCGCGGAAATACACCAGCTCAAAACCAACGAGACCCATGGCAGCCGCAGTCCGTTCCACCCCAATCTGGCTCAGACCGCTTTTGCCTTCGCACACCAATTTCAAGTAAGTGGGCGAAGAAAATCCGGCCTGCTTCGCAAATTCCCGCCAAGAAAATACGGAAGTTCTCTTACGGTTGTCGTAAAAGTCCTGCATATAGGCGCGGTAATTGTCGTATTCTATCACGGATTTCATCATACCCTAAATATACCATCTCGCATCGTACTCGTCAATACTTTATGATACATTTTCTTTTGTTTTTGAAATATTTAAAGAATTATTACACATTTTTACAAAAATACAAATATCTATGATACGCTCCGTATCATAAAAGTCACGGTAACACATCCAAGAAGCAAGAGTGTTACAGAGACTGTACAGTTTCTATATTTATGTACAGAAAAAGGATTTTCTTATGACCGCAAAAGGTGAACACAATAAATGGATAGCCCTAGCCCTCTGCATTCTGCTGGGCTACCTTGGACTCCATCGTTTTTATGAAGGCAAGATTGCCACAGGCATTCTTTGGCTATGCACCGGCGGTCTCTGCGGCGTAGGCATCGTGATCGACGCCATCCTTATTGTATTGAAACCCGAAAAATATTAAAGCTCGTATTTTTATGAAATCTCTGTTCGTTATCGCCACAGGAAGCGCAGGAAAGATTCGCGACTTCGCCCATATTCTCGGAACTGAAAACAAGGAATTCAAGACTCTGAAGGACATCGGCTTCGACGGCGATATCGTAGAAGACGGAGATTCTTTCGCTGCTAACGCCAAGATAAAATCCAACGTTACCGCCCAATGGCTTGCCGCCCGCGGTATCGAAGCCACAGTTCTTGCAGACGATTCCGGACTTGAAGTTTTCGCCCTCAATGGGGAACCGGGAATTTACAGCGCCCGCTATGCAGGTGGCCACGGCGACGATGATGCCAACAACACCAAGCTCATGGCAAAGCTGGAAGGTATCGAGGATCGCAGCGCCCGCTATTTCTGCGCACTTTCCTACCAGCAGGTTATTCCTGATGCCGACGGCAAGCTTACCGTTACCGAACCAAAAATTTTCGAAGGAGAATGCCGCGGTAACATCAACTACGCTCCCGTCGGTGACATGGGTTTCGGTTACGATCCGCTTTTTGTTCCCAATGGGGAAACCCGCACTTTCGCCCAGATGGAACTGGAAGAGAAGAAAGTCATTAGCCATAGAGGAAACGCAATCCGCGCACTGAAGGCTGCTCTTTCTAGGGGTTTTTAGGGGTTAGGGTCTAGGGGCTAGGGGCTAGGGCGTCAAGATGTAAATGTTTTTGATTTCAGGATAATTACACCCTTATATTTCATACGGAGTATTCCCGAAATCACTAACCACTAATCACTAACCACTAGCCACTAATCACTACCCTAGGAAATGGGGCAGCCCCTTGCATCTTACTTAGTTTCAGTGCTACCGGCGTTCAGCTTGATGTCAGGTAGATCGCGAACGTAAATGGAGAAGCTCCATCCTGCAGCAGGCCCCGTAGGAGTCCAGGTAAAATCCAGCTGCCAGCAATGCAATGCACGATTGAAGGTAAACTCGTGTGAAACGAAACGACCTTCATTGTAGTTATAGCGGGTACTATAGGTCATTTCCCAGTTGCGGGTCGGCTGCAGACTAGCAGAAATTCCCGTAGAATGAGTCACACGATCCTGGAACAAATCACGAGCGACACGATTACTGCTAAAGCTATAACTATAGTCCAGACCGAAGGACCACTTCAAAGTTTCATACTTTCCCATCTGGGATGGAAGCCCGCCATTAAATTCGCCACTCCAGCTAAAGCGTTTGGAGAAGTCATATCCCCAATAAGTCAATTCCGGAATCTGGACCTTATTGGGATCTTCCGTATACTTATGGTAGAAACTATGGCGAGTGTTAATGGTAAAGAGATAATCCGGCAAAATCTGGAAACCGAAAGACGAACTAATATCGGAGAATCTCAGGGAATCCGCAGCAAAGTTATAGGACAGGTTATGCCTTGTAGTAAGCAGACGGCGGTTTCCGTACTGTTCTTCTACAGCCTTGGCAGTATCTCCCTTCGTCGTATCCGGCTTATAACCTGCCACCTTCAGGTACTTGATATCAAAGTCATTATTCAAGCCGAATCCAACCGTCTTCTGTTTCGTCTGGTAAGGATTCTGGCCCAACAGCGGATGAGGAGCAAACTTTTTCACCGTATCGATTTCAGGAGCGTATGTATACGAGATCTTGGGAGAAAGTACATGACGGACACCGGTGAATCGTCCAATTTCTGGAACCCAGATACCATACAGTTTCGTGTCGGCCGTAATGCTATAGTTATGGTTGTAAGCCACCTGGCCATAATCATCATGCTCAGGATCCAGCAAATAGCGCTTGCGATATTTCAGGGAATCATTGGGGTTCACCCAGCCCGTTCCCGTCCAATAGCCCGCAAAAGAAGCCCTAGGAGTAATGTTGATGACATCAAACAGGGAGCCCGAATAATCCAAGGAGAAATTACCCGTATACCCCACATACTGTGCAGTAGTATCCACGTCGTTAATGGTATCTCGTGCACGAACGGTATTATAGTTGAAGCGGTTGCTAAAGCTATAGTTCAGTTTTTCCAAATAACTCAAGAAGGAACCATCTTCTGCAGCCACGTCATCTTCATCTATTTCAAAATCAAAAAGAGGACCGCTCATATTATACTGAACGTCCGGCAGCTGACGTTCCAGGCGATCTGTCACCAGGTTATGGTCCTGGCTGGCTTTTACCGTAAGACTCTTGTTATTCCCGAATCGGCCTGAATAAGTCAAGGATGCCTTGGCCTGCTGGTCAAGAATCGTCTCCGCATCCAAGGCATTATCCTTACGGACATGCTGGCTACTAACGAAAGAACCGTTGCCACTTAAGGTATGCTTGCCATCCGGAGTAAGATTCTGCTTATGGTTGAAGCGGATGTCGTAGCCACTATTGCCCAAGTCGAATTCTTCCAGGTAAGCCGTGTAAGAAATGTTTCCATCCAGTAGATAGCGTTTCTTGTACCGCACTTCACCCGTTACCGTTGAGCGTTCAAATCGGGCTTCCTCGCCTTCGATAATATCGCCCTTCAAGGTGGCATCCCAGTAATCGTTAGCGGCATAATAGAAACCCAAGTTACTCATGTAGTAGCCTTGTTTCTGGTCGCCACCAAACTTAGGTGTCAAAAGACCGGACTTACGGCCGCTCTTCAGGGGAGCTACCACCATAGGCAGCACAGCCACAGGCACATCCGCAATATTCAGCACCACAGGCCTAGCCGTAATCGTTTCCTTCGGCTTCACCACCATACGACGGCCATAGAAATAAAAATGCTGATGGGTAGAATCATTACAAGTACTAAAATCGCCTCGGGCAATCTGGATACGCTGATCCGGCAGACGACGAACTTCCATACCGTTCAACTGCTGGTTATCCTGATATGTGGTGGCATAATAGATTTCACCAATCTTGCTCTTCATATTGTACTTGAGACGCATTCCCGACAAGGACGGGTTCTTGGTTTCCCTCAGAATAGGATCACCAGCGGCCGCCAGCACGCTATTCTTCTGGTCAAACCAAATGGTGTCCGCATCCAATGTGGCCGTACGATACTTCAGCTGAGCAGTATTATTCAAATTGAAAGTGGAATTTTCCACGTCATATTCCAGGTCCACCGCACGATATTCCACCGTGTCCGTACCCGTAGTGTCACTCATCCAGTCTACTTCGGTAGTATCCTCTTCCACGTCTTCTTGCACTTCCAGCTCAAAGCGGGTCATCTCCTGACCGAACAGGTCAGGAGTCAAGGCCAATACAAACACAAAAACGGCCCAAAGACATCTATGGGTTCTGGATAAAATCACGTTGGGCCAAAAATAGCTAAAACAAGTACGCCAGATTACAGGCACCAAACTAAAACAGCGTATTTTACCATAAAAAAAATGACCTGCAGGATAACCTGCAGATCACTCAAAATTACTTTATACTAAATACCAGTCGAATTACTTCAGCACAGCATTCTTACCGCTGATGGAACCGTTATGTTCGATAGTGACCATATAGCGGCCGCTAGGAACATTTTCTGCATTCCAGCGGAGAGTGTTGTAACCGGCTTGAGCGTTATCCGCACGGAGAGTTGCAACCTGTTCGCCATCAGCATTCATGATGGTAACGATTGCGGTACCAGCGGACTTCAATTCAAAGCTTACAGCCTTACGGTTAAAGCCCTTGAGAGAAGCGGAGGACGGCTTTGCGGCAGTAGGAGATGCCTTGGGAGCAAATTCGTCGGCCTTTTCAACGTAGATGCCATTCAGGCCTGCTGCATTGACTGTCCCTTCGGGAACGCGATAGCCGTGCTTCAGCACAGCAACCAGCTGCTTTTCGCTCTTGGAGCTTGCATAGGTTTCCAGTTCCTGGGCGTTAAATTCGGTCTTGTCACCATACCAGGCTTCTACACCTTCGCTTTCCAGGTCCTTCACGGTGATCTGAGCACGGCGAATGACGGTAGACAAGGTGTCGGCACCGCTCACGAAGGTAATTTCCAGGGGCTTGTTCACCTGGCCACGGAGCTGTTCCTTGGAAAATTCAATGTTCTGGCCCTTCAGACTCACACCATCCACAGAGATAATCACATCACCGGCCTGGATCTTGGTATCAGCAGCAGGGGTTCCAGGAATCACTTCGGCAACCTTGACACCGTCGCGAAGCTGATAGATGGTAACACCGATGCCGCCGAAAGCTTCGTCAGCCATTGCAGGAGCAGCAACCATAGCTGCAAGCAGAGATGCCTTAATCAAGTTCTTCATAGGAGTTCTCCTTACTAAATTCTTCTACAGGAAATATACATCTATTTTGGAATAAGCGTTACAGTCAAATAGGGTATAAAAGCCTTCTATTCGAACATTACGCCCTCTTCTTCCCCGTCATCATAATCTTCCATAGTTTTTTCTCCCGGAACTATGACCAGACCCAAGGTCACCGGTTCCCCCTTGGCATTCAAATAGGCCTCTAGGTACAGGGAGGAGGACAAGCGAAGAAGACGCAAATCCAGCATGGTTCCGCCCTTATGGATGCTCTTGGGGTTCAAATTGAAGAACAGGAACTTTTTATTGATATATTCAAATCGATCCTGCTCGTAATTGATGGACCATTTGGAATCCCCATCGTTTTCCTGACGGTAGAGGCATTCATCATGGTCAATATCGCACTCAAAACTGGCACTTTCCTGATATTTCTTATTCCATTCACGACTAAAGGAACAGGACTGAATACGGCCACCGCCATTACGATGTTTATTCAGCTGGTCGTTGATGACAACGTAATCCATCTTCATGTTCTTCACCTGTTCGTAAACACTCATCAGAATGATATAGGCCTCAATATCCTTCGGGCACTTGCCGGAAAGGTTCACATCCTCATGAGCCTTCAGCAAGGTCTGCTGGAGTTCCACGTCAATGGCATCGGGAATTTCACTTTCGGCGATCTTATCCAGAACTTTCTTAGGGGGAATGAACACCACCTTGTCACCCTTCTTCACAGCAAAGCCCAGCTGGTCGCGGATGTAGTCCAGGCACTGCTGGACGTGAATATGAACTGTATTGGAGGCGGCAGACACGAAGTCCACGCCAATACGGACGTTCCATTCACCAGCGGTACTACCATTCTTGTCCAAGTCGCAGAACGGTTCTTCACGAATACCATCCACAAAAATCACCTTGGCGTTCAGCTTGGTCACCAGGGATTCATCCTTCTTCATGACACCACCCAGGCTCCAGAAGTTGGGATTCATGCGAAGGACTTCTTCAAAGGCCTTGTCACCATCCAATGCCGGAAGCAAGGAATCATTACGAGCATTCTTTTCCTGCATCAGCTCAGAATACTCCGTGGTAACGGTCATGTTGCTAAAGCCATTACGGGCAGCAGGTTCCGGATAGGCAAACACAACCGAAACAAGCAACAACAGATGAAGAGCGAAAAGGGATAGGAGTAAGCGAGAAATTTTCATATCGTTTTTTTTTAATCCTCTATAGCCGATTCTGAAACAAGTTCAGAATGACTGTGTTCACATAATCTAGAATGACTATGTCCGTTTACCTAATCTCTTAACAGCGAAGTGGAGAGCATAGGCCAGCACTCCGCATGCAATAATCGTGGGGCCAACCACCAGGTTCAACTGGCAAGCCAGCAACAATCCAGAAATTACCAAAATCAAGGATACGATGACCGAGATGATCATCATCTGGGCAAGACTTTTGGCGAAACATTCCGCTATGTAGGCAGGAATGGTAAGCAGGGCAATCACAAGGATCATCCCCACCGCCTGAACCGCAATCACCACCGTAAGAGCAATGAGAGCGATCAAAGCCATATAGTAGGCAAGCACAGGCATCCCCTGCACGCGGGCAAATTCCGGATCGTAGGAAATAGCGAGGAACTTGCGGAACTTGGCAAAAACAGCAACCAGGATGACAACCAGAAGAGCGCCCATCCAGTAGAGCAAATCCGTAGGGACAGTCAGCAAGCTACCAAAAAGGAAACTCATCATCTCCCCGTTGTAACCGGGAGTCATATCCGTAAGGATAACACCCAGAGCCATACCGCCCGCCCAGATTACGCCAATAAAGGTATCGGACTTCTTGCGGTCACGCCAGGTCAAAATTCCCATAAGCATGGCACAGGCAACCGCAAAGCCAAGGGAACCGAGCATCGGGGAAAAGCCCAGCAAAGCAGCAAGCCCCACCCCACCGAAAGAAGCATGGGCAACACCGCCAGACAAGGAGGTAAGGCGGTTCACCACCACAAAGGTTCCCATGACACCACAGGCGATAGCCACCAGCACGGAGGCCACCAGGGCATTCTGCATAAATTCCATGGACAGCAGTTCAAGCATAAGTCAGAATCCAGGATTAACGGGGCTTTACCAGTTCGGGCAAAATCGTTGTCAGATGAAGCAGACTCGGAACATAGAAGTTCACCCAGCTAGGCACATCGGGAATAGGATTCACGAGAACCGTTGTCCAGCCACGACGATGGGCCGGTTCCAGATTGCGGACGGAATCTTCCAGCAAAACAATGTTTGAAGGATTTGCAGGCATGCCGTTGCTGAAGAACATATCGGGGACGCGCCTGGCAAGGAATGCTTCCATCTTGTCGTAAGCGCTTTCGTGAGGTTTTCCTACCCAGTCCATCTGCTTCAGGTCGAAGACATCTTCGAAGCAATCACGGACGCCCATATGTTCCATGCCCGCTTCGCTCCAGTCCCTACGTCCATTGGTAAAGATAAAACGACGGCCAGGCAGCCCCATAATCAGGTTGCGTTTCACAGGTGACTTCTTGGGATACTGCAGAAATTCCGGCTGATGGATAAAATCAAAAAAGTCATCCGGCTTTACACCATGCATAGCCTGCAGGCCAGCCAAGGTCGTCCCAAAGCGTTGCAGATAATCCTTACGAATCTGATGGGCTGTCTCGGAATCAACACCCGTGGCGTTCTGGACGGACTTAGAAATACGTTCGTCCAAGGAATCCAGGACGTTACGTTCATCGGCACCGTACAAAGTCAAGTCGTAATCAAAAAGCCAAATCATAAAAGTCCTAATATCCCATAGCAAGGCCGCCAATCTGGCGGGCAAGATAAGTGGCGTAATTATCCGTCATGCCGCTCACAAAATCAAGCACTTGATGGTAAGCCTCGGCAGCAGTCACACTCTGGCCAATCTTTGCCTGGCCAATAAGACGGACAATACGGTCTGCACGATAGGAATTCTTGCCATTCTTACGGAAGTCATAGACACCGTTGATGAAGGCATCCAGAACCGTACTCAATGTGGTATAGCTGCCCACTTCCAGTTCCGTCTTGCGGCGGTCCGGATAGATGCGCTCCACACCCAGACGTTTTGCAATGCGGATACCTTCCATCACTTCGGAACGGGAAAGATCCACAAGATGCTTGATGGGTGCCCCACACATGATTTCCTCGTAATGGTTCACGAAAGTGACAGCCACATCATCAATAAGATTCTGGATGGCAAGGCCACGAATACTGCTGAGGAAGTCGCGGAAGTTCTGTCCGTTTTCCTGATATTCGCGGTCAATATCCACATCGGGGCCACACAGATAGCTGAACATGCTACGGACATCACCGAAGGAAAGGATACCCAGTTCGATGGCGTCTTCCACATCCAGGATGCTGTAGCAAATATCGTCGGCGGCTTCCATCAAGTACACCAGCGGGTGGCGAGCCCACTTACCGGTTTCCAGTTCGGGAATGCCCAACGTGTAGGCGGTCATGCGGTAAAGATCCGCTTCCGTCGAGAAAAGACTTGTGGGTGTTCCAAACTTTGCAAGCTGAGGGTACTTGATCATGGACCCGATGGTAGCGTAAGTCAAACGCATGCCACCATCCAGGAAGTGATATTCCAGCTTACTCAAGATACGATGTCCCTGAGCATTGCCATCGAAGTTTTCGAAGTCAGCGATTTCGTCCGGTTTCAGATCCTGCATGGGAGCAGAATTACGATTCTTGCGGAACCATTCACGAATGGCAGCTTCGCCGGCATGACCAAAGGGAGGATTGCCAATATCGTGGGCCAGGCATGCAGACTGAACAATGGTACCGAACTGGTATTCGTTCACGTACTTGGGCAGATGCTGTTTAATCAGATGATAAACCGTAATGGCGAGGCTACGGCCAACACTACTGACTTCAATACTGTGAGTCAATCGGCTATGAACATGGTCGTTCACGGAGAAAGGATGAACCTGGGTCTTGCGGCCCAAACGACGGAAAGCAGTAGAAAAAACAATACGGTCGTAATCGCGATGAAAATCGGAACGGTTCGGATCCGGATCAGCCGGGTGTCCGTAACGCGTTGCAGAAAGCAAAGTGTCCCATTGAAGCATGGAAGACAATTTAGAAAATTCAGCGCTTCACGGATGGACAAAATTTGGCAATGAGGCCTATGATTACAACATCCACAAGGCAGAACGCCGTGAGCCACAGCACAGTTCCATTCTGGAAGCCGTAACTGTGAAGCCCAACCCCCAGCAAGTTAATGCCAAACCAGCAAAGGAATGTAATCATCACATTGAAGCAGTTTAGCAAGGCAAAACTTCTTTCACTGATGAGCCTAGCGCCGCGAAGGTGTAACGCCAGCATGGACCAGAGAATCACAAAGAGTGCGCCACATTCCTTAGGATCAAAACCCCAGAATCGTCCCCAGGCAAAATCCGCCCAAACGCCACCTAAAAGAGTTCCGATGATAGTGAATACACCGCCAAAAACGAGAGTGGCATACAGCAGCTTTTTGATGGGTTGATGTTCTGGTAAGGTACTGTCGCTGCGGGCCAAGGCAATATGGGCCACAACCCCAGAAAGAATCATTCCCACATAACCCAAGGCGATAGTGAAAACATGAATGGTAAGGAACACGGAGGAATTCAAAACGGCGGGAATGGGCTGGAACAAGTCTCCAGGTTCCAGCACGAATTTTGCAAAGAACAAAAGCATCGTGGCCATAGCCGTTACGGGAATGATCAAGGAGAAGGTCCGTTTTTTGCAGAACAGGAACGCTCCGAATTCAAAGGCTTCCAAAAGCAGGGCCACTAGCAGCACGATTTCGTACAAACTAGAAAGAGGCGGACTATGGGTTATGTAAAGACGCAGGGCAAAAGCTACGGCAAGGGTTACCGTTACAGCCGCAGACGCAAAGTTCGCCGCAATATCCAGGGCTCGTTTCTTGAAAAGGGAATTGACCGCAGCCAGGACACAGCCAAGGAATGCAAAGATAAAGGCGATGAGGGCGAAGTTAGCGTGATTGTAGAAAACTTCCGCCTTAAAGGTTTTTATTTGTTCGGGAGTGGCATCTGCTTTCTTAAAGTCGCCTCGCTGTATAGATTCAAAAAGTAGCACATTGGAAAGCAGACGTTTCATTTCTGCTGTAGCCGGATGGTCATCGTTACGACTTGCATAAACTTCAAGTTCATTACGATATTTTTTCAGCTGGTTATAGCTTACATATCGTTCACTTTCAGGAATATTCAAAGCATTTTGAACATCGGCACGAAGGACTTTAAACAAGCGATATTCAGCAGCATCAGCGGAACCTGCACCAATTTTTTCAACAACTTCACTTGCGGAAATTTTACCTTGGCAAGAATCCGTCTGGCGGCATTTATAAGTCACGCGTCCCGAAAAATCATCAAGAACTCCACGGGCAAAAGAATCAAAGGGGCGATAATTTTCGCCAACAAGAATCATTTGATTTGCCTGGGCAGAAGGCACGCAAACAAAACCACCCATGGCGATTAAAAATAACGGTAGAGCCTTTGCCACATTCGTCCCCGAGCGACTACCGCGAACGTTCGCCACATAGTGGAATGCCACACTTAGCAGGAATAAAATCATGAACACGTAAGGCACGAAATGGAAAGGATCGTAGGTAGCCGTATAAAGGTCCACCTTCACTCCCATCATATCCACCTGGCCCTTGTAGAACGTAAAGTAGGGATAGCCCTCCCCCACTTCTACGGCACTTGTGTTCAAGCTGTCATCGACGGTGTAGTAGGTAATCTTTTGCGGAGTCTTGACGTCCGCCAATTCGCCTACGGCAGGAACCGCACGGAAGCCGTTAAACTCTTGGCGAAATTCGGAACCCACAAGACTTCCTACGAGAAGGACGAGCAAGGCGATATGCATTCCGTAAAGGCCCAGATTCCGCCAGCCCGAAGGCACAAGCCTGCCCGAGGCGTCCCGAGAGAAAACCCGCGGCATTCGGTACATCATGGAGGCAATCAGGTGAAGCGTCCCCACCACAGCCAGCGACTTTATGGCCGGTAGCGGCACCACCCCCATGGTCCAAACGAAATAGCTTCCGAAAAAACGTTCCGTTGCCGCAGCGACACCTTCATTCCCTGCAGCAGCCTGCCCCAAAACGCCCCAGAAAGTCAGCAGCAAAAACGCCACCAACAAACCGCAAGTCACCTTTAGAGAAGCGAACTTATGCATGTTCGCGGCCTATCCACTCAAACTTGCTTTCATCAAGTTGCTGTTCGCCATCAAAACGGTAAGCCGCCAAGCGTCCGTTTCCTAAATGGCCCGCTACACTAAAGTCCAGGCAGCAAACGTTACTGCGAATCAACTGGGGAACGCCCGTGAGCCAGTAATGCCCAAAGAACACCGGCCTTTCGTTCTCTCCATAATAGGAACGTTTACGTATTTCCGGATCAACATCGCAGCCCTCGGGCATAGTCACCCCAGGCTGCAAACTCAGTTCCTGCAAGCTGGCAGCCGCAGGATTTACCCACCAACGCAACCGCGTCCTAAAACGCTTCACGTTTTCCCCATCAAAGAAGAACTGATGGTTAGGCAATTCCATTTCAGGACCCTTCAGCAGCATGTCGATGGGCCAGAACAAGGAATCCCCATATTCGTCATCCTCATCGTTGGCGCGGAAAATCAATTCCTCGAAATCGCCATCGGCAAAACAAGTAACGCCGGCGGCCTTCAACTGCGCAACGGCCCGCGGGTCAAAACAGGCGTGCTGAGCCCTGAAGGACTCCGTTTCCAGATAGAAGGGCAAAGTCTTGGCGAATGCCTTCATTTCCTTGAATTCAGCCTTACGACCTACAAAGTCCGCCACCGTCCTGGAATGAACAGCCACCTTATTGAAGGTATGTTCACGCAGATAACCCGGCCCCACCTTTTTCAAATAGCGGGAGCCTTCATTCTTCTGCCAAAAACTAAGCATATTGAATTCGTGATTTCCCATGAGGGCTATGGCTGAGCCCGCATCACGCATGGCACGAACCACATTCAGCGTCTCACGAACATTGGGGCCACGATCCACGTAATCGCCCAGAAAAACAACCATACGTTCATTGCTCGGATATCGGAAAGCGCCAGCACTCTCCACATAGCCCAGCTTCTTCAGCAGAGCCTTTAGGCATTCGCTATGCCCGTGAATATCGCCAATGAAATCAATGGAAGTCCTCATACACCATCAATCATAGGAAATTTTATTTCTCAACGTACATCACGCAAACAAATTTTTTCATAAAAAAGCACGTTCGCCAAGAAATTTCTAGCACCGGTGATACAACTAAGGTGGGACGGCTGTTTGATATCGAAATGCAGATGGTTAGACGCCTTGGCCAAAGGCGCTGATTACGAAGAACTACAGGAACAATACATTCTGTTCATCTGTCCCAACGACATCTTCCATAAGGGAAAGGCAATTTACAGGTTCCAGAATCGCGAAGACTCTGACCCAAATATTCTGTTGGATGACCTCTGCTATAAAAATTTCTATATATTTAAGAAGTACTCCGAAATGGACGACGATTCCGCTCGTGAGTATATGAAGTATTTTGCTACCAAGAAATGTGAATCCGAAAAGATGAAGCGCATTCACGAATTGGTAAAGGCTTTCCGTGATAAGGGTGTTGCCATGGATATTATCGTTGATTCAACAGGCCTCACCCCCGAGGAAATCAAGGCCCTGTAAAATAGCCCCCCTTAAAAATTGTACAAACGGAAAAACGCCATACGGAATAACCGTACGGCGTTTTGTTTATACATCCCTATCCAATCACAGGAAATTTTGAGGGATTTGCTGTTGTCGAGACAAAATTTTGGATACTCCAAACAGTCTTAATTACAGGGAAACTTACTCTGCTAATAGCTAATAGATTCTTCTCCCAAAGGCACGAAAAAGATTCTTCCAACAACCATATAGTAAAAGCTGGAATGAAAACCATCTAAAAAACTTTTGTAATACCCCACATCATATTTAACAAATCCAATTATACCATCAATTCCATAAAAGTCAGTTTTCAATTGAAGAGTGTCTTTATACATTTTTCTTTGTTGATTTTCAAGGAACAAAGAATCACTATATGTAAAGCAGCATGTAGAAGATGGAGTTATTGAAATAAAAAAACTCTCTAAACCATAAGCACTTTTTATTGGAGCTTCTTCATATTTTATAAAAAAAATGAGAAAAACACCATTTTAAGCTGTAAGCTTCCCCGTAACTAGAGGTTTATTGAGAATGATCATAATTGATATGATGAAGGATATCATTTTTCAATTTTCTTAGGGACGACAACTATTATTCTATTAAATGCTGTAATTGTGGATAGTCTGCATCAGAAATAAATGTAAATCGTCCACGCAAAAATAAAATAGCATACCACCCATCCGCATCAATATCCCTTTGCAAGATACGGATACCCTCTTTTTTGACCTTAACTTTATTTCTAAAAAGATACACGAATTCAAATTTTTCTCCAGACTCAATTATCCTAACAGGACACATATTGAGTAACCAAAAAAGAATTACACCTGTAAAAGATAAAAGAACAAACAACTCAGCCACCGTTACCGACCAATCCGTTTGAACGCAATTAAGTCGAGACATAATTATTGCATAACAACAGCTGACATCCGTGTACGCAATAAAAAGTGCCGGCAATAGAAAAAATATAATCGCAAACATTCCCTTTGCCTTGTACACTTTCTTCTTAGCGTGCATCATCATTAGTGTAACCCCTGTTCAAAACCTAATCCACCTCTCCAATCATAGGAAATTTTGAGGTTCTGGAATTATTTGTTGATTACGCTCTTAATCCAATTTAAGATTTTCAAGAACTTCCGTTTTTGGTATGACTTTTCCATTTTTCAACGGAATGTTATAATCGGTTCCTAAGCCTCCATCCACCTTACACTTGGGGATAAATTCCTGAATCCTACGCCAGGCTTTGGGCATGTCAAGTTTGTGCATTGGGTATATTTCCATCACAATATTTTTGCAATACACGATTACTGGATACTCAATAAGATCCGAGGAATAATAAGCATAAATATGTCTATCATTAATCGAGTCGTTTAGCAGAACGGAGAATTTACTTAAATCGTATTGATTAAAGGTATAATCATGCTCAACAGGCTTTTTTATGAACCATAAGTTAAATACATAATCATCAACACTAGCTCCGAGAAAATGATAACCAATATCCGTCACATATGAGCTTCCAAAACCAAACCCATAATGACGGATCAAATCTGTATAGTCATGTCGATTGATTTCATTGGAAATTTTCAACTTAAAAACAAAGGTGTACAAAGATGTTTTGGCGTTAAAAAAAAGGAAATAGACTAATACAATAAGCGCAACTACAATAGTCACAACAATCTTTATTTTTTTTCTTAGACGCCCCATTTCCCCTACCAAAATTGTAGTCAGTTTTATCTACACCCCAAAGTTACAAATTTTATAAAGCCGACATTTTTCTTTATTTCTAAATTTACATCATGTTTCACCCGATCCGACATTTTATTACCATCACCAAGCACAGAAACGAAGTGATTCGTTTATGTTTCAAGGCAGGCATCGGATTCCAGGGCTTGTTCCACGATCTTTCCAAGTACAGCCCCACGGAATTCATTCCCGGCGCAAAGTACTACACCGGCACGGAATCCCCAAACAACGGGGAACGCCGCGACACAGGCTATAGCCTGGCGTGGATGCATCACAAGGGCAGAAACAAGCATCATTTTGAATTCTGGTACGACTACGAAATGGCTACCAAAAAAATCGTGCCCATGCCTATGCCGGACCGTTACATCAAGGAAATGTTCTGCGACCGCGTAGCCGCCTCCAAGACCTATGGCGGCAAGGATTACGACCGCACAAGCCCTCTGCTTTACCTGACAAAAAGTACCGCCCACGAAAAAATGGCGGAAGTCACCTACAAAAAGCTTCTTTACCTTTTAACCATGCTTGCGGAAAACGGAGAAAAGGAGACCTTACGTTTTATTCGCAACTGTAAAGAACTCCCTACGGAATAAATTATGAAAGAAAAAATTGCAAAGATTGCCTTCGTGGCACTAATCCTGGTCGCCTGCTGCCCATACGTTGCTTCCTGGATGGCACTTTTGGCAGGCATCGTTTATGCGTTCGCCTTCGGCGGCCCCGCATTCCCCAAGTTCGCCAAGAAGACCCAGAAGTACTTGCTCCAGGGCTGCGTGGTGGGCCTCGGTTTCGGCATGAACTTGCAGGCAGCACTTGCCAGCGGTAAGGACGGCATGATGTTCACCATCGTTTCCGTGGTTTCCGTCATGGTGCTTGGTTTCATCATCGGCAAGGTCATCAAGGTGGACACCAAGACTTCCTACCTGATTTCCAGCGGCACCGCAATTTGCGGCGGTTCCGCCATTGCAGCAGTGGCTCCCGTTGTGGACGCCGACGACAAGCAGATGAGCGTTTCATTGGGAACGGTCTTCGTGCTGAACGCTCTTGCCCTCCTGATTTTCCCGCCCCTTGGCCATTACTTCGGCCTCACCAACCAGCAGTTCGGTGAATGGGCGGCCATCGCCATCCACGATACCAGTTCCGTGGTAGGTGCCGCAGCAGCCTACAGCGACGAATCCCTCCAGGTGGCCGCCATGGTGAAGTGCACCCGAGCCCTCTGGATTCTGCCTCTCGCCCTCATCACCATGGTGTTCTTCCGCAAGAATTCCGGCAAGGGCAAATTCGATGTGATTCCCTGGTTCATTTTCCTCTTCGCCATCGCCATGGTCATCAACACCTACCTGTTCCCCGCCATCGGCGTTCCTGCTGAAGTGGGCAAGTACATCGTGATGGTCGCCAAGCGCGGTTTCGCCATTACTTTGTTCCTCATCGGTACAGGCCTTTCCAAGGATGCCCTCAAGAAGTGCGGTGCCAAACCCTTCATTCAGGGCGTTGTCCTTTGGGCAGTCATCGGCGTGGGAAGCCTCCTGGTCATCAAGGGTTTCTAATTCCAGAACTCAAAATTTCAAAACAAAAAGAGCCCGGTTTCAACCGAGCTTTTTTTATTTCTTCAAGGCTACCAAGTCCGTCTTTTCGTAACGGTTGTGGCCAATCAATGATTTCTTGTACTTCCAGCATTTGATGGCTTCGTCCAGGGAATGTCCCTTGTTGTCGGCGAAGAAATCACGGATGTAGGCATTGTACTCGAACTGAGCTCCAATCTCAGACTTGGTTTCCTTTTTTTCCTTCTGGATTCTGCCATAGGCTTCAATCGCCTCCTGGTAGGTGCGACCAGCGTTGGTTTTGAGCCATGTCTGGAATTGCACATTGAAAGAGAAGGTATTTCCCAAATGCTTTTTGAAAAACGCACGGTGTTGTTCAGAACAAATGAAATTTTGTTCGATAATGGTCTGCAAATCGACGACTCGGTTTGCTTCCTTGGTAGACTGTATATGGACGGGAGCAGAGCTGGTTTTGGTCACCTTGCCTGTTTCAAGGAAGAACTTGATTCTTTTGGTCAGTTCTTCTTTTCCACCAGCCGTAGGCAAACCATGGTCCCTACAGAACTGGACCAGTTCCTCCTTCAAAAAGTAAAAGGACTTAATTGAAACCAAATCGATGCTAACGCCCATTTTTCTAGTACTCCTACGGATGGCCAAATATACTATATTATGGAGAACAAATCACTTGGACGGAAAGGCTTATTATGGATCTTGGACGATACAATCGTGGCCGCGTGGAAGAAATTACCCCGCAAGGCTATTATCTGGAACTGGAAAGTGGCGAACGGGTACTGCTTCCGGGCAATAAGGAACAGTTTACCCTCGAAGAAGGCGAAGTCGTCGACGTATTTGTCTATACCGATAGTGAAGACCGTCCTATCGCCACTTTGAACCAGCCCTACGCTCAGGTTGGCGAATTCGCTGTTCTTGAAGTGAAGGACGTAAACCGTTTTGGCGCATTCCTGAACTGGGGGCTGAACAAGGATTTGTTCCTCCCCTTCAAGCAGCAGCTGGGCGAACTTCAGCGCGGCGACCGCTGTGTGGTTTTCATCCTGGTGGACGACAAGAGCAACCGCATTGTGGCAACCGAAAAGATCAAGAGTTTTTTGGATATGGACACCAGCGAACTGCATGTGGGCCAGCGAGTGGAACTTGCCGCCTACGAAGTCACCCAGGATTATGTTGACTTCCTAGTAGACTATCGCTACACTGGTCGTCTGATGCTCACTCCGGGCATGGAACGAATCTACATCGGCGACACCATGCCGGGCTTTATCCAGCGTTTTACCGCTGACGGTAAAATCACCCTGAATCTGGCACCTGTAGGATACAAGGGACTCATGAAGAGCGACAGCCCCAACGCAATCCTCCGCAAGCTGGAAGAAGCAGGAGGCAGTCTCCCCTATGGAGACCACTCCGATCCGGAAATTATCCGTCAGGAGTTCGGCATGTCCAAGAAGACCTTCAAGAAACTTCTGGGCACTCTGTTCCGTGAAGGAAAAATCGTCATCGAAGAAGACGGAATAAGACTTCCGTAATTACAAGGGCGAAGCCCCGTGCGTTATTGAAAGATCCTGCAGATTTCTGCAGGGTCTTTCGTCTTTGTGAGGGCTAGTCGCAACAGGACTGCCGCCTTCTGCGGGGGAAGTTCTCCCGCGGGAATCCCCCGAGGGGCAAGGTTCTTATTTAAGGTTACAAGACCTTGGCCAATGCGGGAAGCGATTACCACGGGAATGGATACGCGGGAAAGAGCGTCCGCATAACCCAGACTGAATTCTCCTGCGCCCGCCCCGGCAATCACGAGACCGTCGGACAAGCTTGCGGCATATTCCAGAAGACGCGGATCAGAATCCACGGCAAAATAAAGTACGTTCACCTTCGGCAAAGCTGACAGGGACGAAACATCAAAACGCAAACCCGCGGAACGTACTGACCCAAAGATAACCTGGTTACATTCAAAGACAGCACCTTCCCCTGCATAATGAACGCCCATGGGATTTAAGGCGCTGGCATTCAACTTCTGCACCTTGGATGCTTCATAAATGCAGCCACCAAAACAAACCAGGACGCACCTTCCTAATTCGCTTAAAGAACATGCCGCCTTAATGGAATCTGCCAGATTCTTAGGACCGTCCGGTTCCTTTGCTGTAGCGGGTCTCATGGATCCTGTAAAAATCACAGGCTTATTCCCATCCATCGTCAAATCCACAAAGAACGCGGTTTCGTCCATGGTGTCCGTACCGTGTGTCACCACTATTCCATTAACCGAAGGATCCTTCTGCAATTCATTGATTCGGCGAACCAGGGATAGCCAGAGTACATCCGTCATGTCATCGGAATTCACGTTGCAAACTTGTTCCGCCTGCAACTCAACATCTATTCCGTCCAGCAGATTTTCCATGGACGCAACAAGATATTCCACAGAAAGCTGTCCTGAGCGGTACCCCAGGTTTTTACCGGCCTCACCAACACCGGCGATGGTACCACCTGTGGCCAGCACAACGATTCTTTTCTTCATCTAGCGCACCTCTTCCAGCAACTGTTCCGCCGTTACGTCATAATACTGCTTCAAGGCCTTTTCCGTTCCCAATTTTTTCAGGTCCTGAATAAAGTTTCTAAAGTGAACAAAGCTTCCATTTCGAGCAAGCATGCCTTCCACCATTTTCTGGGAATACCAGTAAAGTTTTTCAGCCACCTCACGACTATCATGCTGAACAAAAGCCCCTTCCAGATCATTGATAGAAGGTTTTTCACCGGCAGGCTTTTCCACATGGTTTCGGGAAGCATCCACCACCTGGGCGATTCCTTCATTCACCCAGAAAGGAATCTGCACATGGGTCATTCCCCGCAAGAAACAATGGGTCAATTCATGGAACAGCATAGGCCTATAGACCCCCGTATAGTCCATCACGTTCTCCGGAACACGAAGCTTTCCGTCAAAGATCGCCCCCACCCAATCCGGACGAGGACCAATACCAGTATGACTCGCGGCCTGGTACAACACAAGACCAATCTTATTTTCCAATTTAAAGTCAAACAAGGTGCTTAAGGAATCATAGGCAACTTCAAGAACAGCCAAGGCTTCCATCACATTGGATCGAGAAGGATTGCCATCGTATTCCAGCCGGAAATGCGTAGACTTTTCCAGGTGAAGTTCTTCCATTTCCTGTTTCAAAAGTTCAGCCTTCTGCTGGAACGTCTCAATGTGTTCGTTACGGAATTTCAAGCTGGCAATGTAAGCAAGACATTCGTCGTAACGACCTTGCTCTAGGAGAATCAAGGCCAAGTTGGTTTGCAGGATTTCGTCATTGGGATCTTCCTCGAGCATGGCTCGGGTAACACGTTCCGCACATTTCCAGTCATAAGCGGCCAGGCATTCATTCATTTCTTCCACCAGGCAATTATGACTTTCTATTTCTGCTGCTAATTTGCGATAACCCACATAGTGATACAGGATATATCCTGCAAGCACAACCAAAGCGACAATGACCACATTCCTCTTCATTGAAAAGAAGTTAGAATTTTTTTATAAATGGTTTTAGGAAAATGATTGGACTACTCTATTACAACATATTGAGTCTTATACAGATGGGTCATGGTCCCAAGGGCGCGGCCATCACCAGCCTCATCTGTACTGCCATCATGATTTTTTTCTTGTTGCTGGTAGGCGCCATTATGAATGGTTTGCAACGTCTACAAATCAACCTGCTGGAAAAAGCCTTTGGACAAAAGGCGGCCCTTTTCATTTGTAATTACATCACCATTCCAGGAACCATTCTTCACGAAAGCGCCCATGCCCTTTTCGGTCTATGCACAGGCGCAAAAGTCACGGAAATCAGCTACCTGGATACTAAAGGAGATTCTTTAGGGCATATCAGCTACATTCCTCGTGGCAATCCTTTTTTCAAGGCTATTCAGCACACCATGATTGCCTGCGCCCCGGTATTTGCGGGTTTCATTGCAGAATACTTCCTTATCCGCGGAATTTTCTACGGAGGCTTCTCCATCTGGGCCGATATTGGCCTTTGGTATCTTGTGGTTTCCGTAGCGGATCACATGTCCATGAGTTCCATCGACATCAAGCATTACTTCCAGGGCATGTGGGCCGTAGCCCCCCTGGTGTTCACGGCCTTCTTCCTTTACGGATTTATTTAGGCTGGATTTTCAAATACGGGCTTATTTATTTTGCAGGTTTCCCAGCGCCCGCTTTTTTATAGCGTTCACGAATAAGCTGCAGATCATGCAGGTAGGGATTTCTGACGAAATCCTCAAACGCCCATGCCGTAGGATGGAAAACGCCCTTGGCATAGGTCAGGAGCATATCCAGCCAGACACCGTTTCCCGCATAAAGTTTAAAGGGGCCTCGCTTATAGCTGGGCAACACCACCTTGTCCATATCCATGTAGCCGATGTCAATATTCACATGACGGTGGTCCGGATTTTCACTGCTGGCGGTAGTCAATTCAAGGGCGTTACTGCGAGCCTTCTCTTCCGCAATGGTTTCAGGCGGTATCGTCTTCTCGAAGGAAACCACACCGCGATAAAGTCCATCGCCCATTTCCGGCTCATAATAGGGAGTCTTGTCAAAGGCAAATAGCTTGCCCTTATGGCGGATCTTTCCCCAGGTTTTCTCCAGAAGTTCGATTACCGCCGGGTCCCATTCCGCACCCTTCTGCAGTACAAACGCAATCAGCTGAGCCTGTTCACTAAAATTTGAAGCCTTCATGAGAAAATCCTAAAATCAAAATCCATTAGTGGGGGTAAATCATCAAAGTCTTGCGGACCATTTCCTGCTGCTGCGGGGTAAGTCCCGCATATTCCGTTTCTGTTTCCACAGGGAACATCAGGTTGTCCACATCCGGGCAAGTATTGATGTCAAAAAGACCTGCAGTAGACAGCATCACCTTACCATAAAGACCACGATGACCGTGTCGAATTTTCATATCAGAACCGGAAGAGGATTTCTCCTTCACCAGGCCGCTGCTCAACAAGCCCTTGCAATAGGGGGTATCGGTAAAGCCGTCTTCAACCACGGAGTAATCCCCAATGACATAAAGATCTGCTGTAGTGGAAGAAGTATGTCGTAGTCCCAGGAAGTGTCCCGATTCATGAACTGCAGTTTCAATGATATCGTTCATGGAATTCGACAATGAACCATTAGCAGTCTTCACATGTGCACCAAGCACAACCGTACTCGCTTCGCCACGTCCCAGATTTCCACTGAAGAGGTATGAATAACCCATCAGTCCTTCTTCATCAATGTAATGAGTCAGCACCAAGTCCAAGGCGTTTTCAGCACCAGGCCAACCGCCACCGAGACTCTGCATCATTGTATCATCGTCGGAGCGCCCTGCTACCCAAGGCTGATTTGCAGGGTAATGATCTCCTACGACAGGATGATTTTCCGCATGGTTCACATAAAGGGTATCAATCACAATTCCCGTGTAGAACTTCCTAAAGTTGGCGAGCATGGCCGTAGCAAGTTCCTCTTCAGTAAAGCCATCCAACTTTTGCGCTACGTTACCCACCAGGACCAGGTTCAGGGATAAATGGTCGGAATAAGCCCCGTCACCCGTAAGGCGAACATTTTTTGTGGAACCTTTATAGAAATCCTTGCCCTTTTCCAGTGTCACAGCCCATTCAGCAGCATCGTTTTCTTCGCAAAGGAAACGATACACGTAGCGTCCCTCTTCCAAGGAGGCTTCCAAAAGTCGCACAGGATGAACAAAAGAGGAACCTTGCTTGTTCTTGCCAATACGGAACAAATGCATCTTGGGAGCACCTGCAACCGTATCCGCATCAAAGGAGAGAGTATACGTGGCATTGGGATGGACTTCAAGAATTACACCACGAGCCAAATTTGCATCCACAGAGTCGCTGATTGCAGCGTCGTTAGGATACATCCAGTACTGCAGATAGTGATCCTTGGGAGGATAGAGAACAAAGTCGGTATCTTCGGATTCCGCACAACCCGACATCAAAAAAGTCAAGCCCACCGCCAAAAGAGCCGAGGCAATCTTCAACATTTTTTTACAAAGAAACTTCATTCAAACCTAACCTTAAATACGTGTATAAAGTATTTGCACCTAATATAGGTTTTTCGAGAATGAAAAAAAAGTTCCTAGAGCCAATCCAAAGGGATATAAAAAAATTACTTCAACCCCTGATGGGAAAACCAGCCCTATTGAGCGCCCTGGTTTTAACCACCACCATCGCAAGCATTCAGGAGCCTACTTATGCTCCAGTGTTTCTACTAGCTATTGCGATACTCACCCACTTCTTTTCCCGACGGCTCCAATGGGCTATTTTTGTGACTTTGTCCGCAGGAATACTATCGCTTGAGTTTTTTTCACAGCAGACGGATTCCGTACAAATTTTCCATCCCGAAGCTTGCGGGACCGTAGAAGCCTCACAGCCTAGGGCAAATGGATATGCCATCCTGGTAAACGTCTCGGAAGATTCTACCCAAAAATCCTACCGAGTCCGTCTGACAGAAAAACGGGATTTGTCCATCATTCCCCTGCCAGGAGACTCCATCTGCTACGAAGCTAGTTGGTATCCCGTAACACCTCCTACAGTACCAGGAGCCTTCGATACGGAAGGCTGGCTTCGATCCCAACATTTAGCAGCTTACGGAAAATTCAAACATTGGACAGTCCATGGTCATCAATGGATTCCCGAAAGGAGTTTCTTTGAATTCCGCCAGTGGATCAAGACCCGTTTCAGGAAATACCTGGACGATTCAGAAACAGGCCTTCTCCTGGGGTTATTAGCCGGAGACCGATCCGGAATTCCAGACGCACTCCGCAGTGATTTTCAGAGGTCAGGATTAGTCCACGTTCTTGCCATTAGCGGGTTCCATGTAGTCCTTCTTGCGGGAATGCTCATGATATTCCTGAAAGCCACCCGCCTCCCTCACCGCATGGTAAGAATTCTAGCGGTTATTCTCCTACTGGTATACATTCCCGTCACAGGAGGTTCCCCAGCCGTTCGCCGCGCAGTCATCATGTTCGCGGTCCCGCAAATAGGCGCCATATTCCAGAGAACCTCCAACACCCTAAACAGTTTGGGAGTGGCTCTTATCCTATTGATTCTTCCGGAACCAAACGTCATCTGGAACCCAGGTTTTCAGCTTTCCGTTGCGGCAACCGCAGGAATTCTCATTAGCGGGCCCATGAATCCCTTGAAGAATCTACCATCCAGATTCAAGAGAAATAAACTCTGGCAGAAATTCCAGGAATTCGTGGTGGAGCCAACTTACGTCACCTTGTGTGCCACCTTATCTACAGCCCCATTCCTCATCCATCATTTCAAGACATTGTCCCCCTTCGCCTGGCTAGGAAACATTGTAGTCGTCCCCTCCATTTCCATGGGAATGCAAGCGGGGCTTTTCGGGCTGTTGTGCCCCATAGACGAAATCCGCCAGTATTTCTGCTATGCAGCCCGTTTCTTTCTAAGACTCGCCTCCCTTCTCACCAAGTTCCTTTCAGATTCATCGCAGGCAGCCACAACAGTCGGCCCCTTCGGTCCATCCATTCTATTGTTGTGCGGATTCCTCATCCTCCTTATTCCAGCTTACCGAAACAATCCTCTGGCAAGAAAACTAGCCTTAGGGAGCCTTCTTTTTTTTAGCGTCCATTTCCTTTGTGTCGGTTACCAGCGGGCAATAGTCCCCACCTGGTCCTTGACCACAGTGGATGTGGGGCAGGGCGATTCCCATCTTATTACCACCCCCTCCCAAAAACATATTCTGGTGGATTCAGGGGACGCCCCCGACCCTTTGGATAAACACAGCAAGTCCACTCCCGACGCAGGAAAAAACATTCTCGTTCCTTATCTTCATCACATTGGCGTTTCCACTCTGGACGCCCTCATCATTACTCATGCGGACAAGGACCACTTCGGCGGATCCTTATCCCTCATCAGGACTTTTCCCGTAAAGGAAATCTGGATGTCCCGCTGCTCCCGCGAGGAAACCAAGCCCCTATGGAAGCAGGTCATCCGTGAGGCCAATCGCCGACACATCCCCATCAGGGATATCCACCGTGGAATCCTCTGGAAAGAAAACCTTTTCCAGCTATGGGTTCTTCATCCGGACACATCGGGCTGCACCGACGAGAACACCCAGAGCATCACCCTCAGGGCCAAAGGACTTGGTCACTCCGCAATCCTCACAGGCGACCTGACCGTCGCAGGAGAAAAACAGATTCTCCGCTCCGGGATTTACTTAAAAAGTGACGTCCTGAAATTGGGACACCACGGGTCAAAAACTTCCAGCAGCAGGCCTTTTCTGGAGCAGGTACAGCCTCAAGTCGCCATCATTTCCAGCGGAAGGCGCAACAGATTTCGCCATCCCCACAAGCAGGTCATCCAGCGACTGGATTCACTCTCCATTCCCTATTTGAACACCGCAGAAAAGGGAACCATTAAAATGACCTTCAGCAAAGATTCACTGAAGGTTCACACCATGCTGGAATAACGACGGGATTTAATTTTCCGAAGCGGCCGCGTTGCGGCGTTTCAGCTCGTTATTCAGCGGAACATAGATAAAACTAAAAAGTATATAACCGCAGAGCAGAACAATCCAGTGATTCCAATGCAGTCGAGTTTCAATGAAATGCATTTCCACAAACATGAAGGGACCTGCAATCAGGAACAACGGCAGTTGCCTGCACTGATCCGCCAGCGAAAAACGACTTTCGTAGCTGACAATGGAATTCATCATGGGGAAACTGGTACAAAAGCCCCCCATCAACCGCTTAATGAACATCAATCCGCTCACCACGCAAGCAATGGCAGGAGCCTTGATATATATAGGCAGCGGAGTCTTGTAGCGTATTCCAGCACTATACTTCTGCTTCTGGAACATAATGGTGCCTACAACAAAATCGAAGGCACAGACCCCCAGGAAAAAGCCCTCGCCTTCAGGAATTCGCGGCATCAGAAAAGTACCCAGCAGGACAAAGCAGGCCAGTCCAATAATGATGGAAGGAACAATGGGAATTCTTGCCTTATAATGAAGGATTCGAACAATGTTTGCATACAGCATACACATGAATCCAGAGATGGCGTTGGCGGCTCCAATAGGAAGACCAACCGCGATATAGGCAAAACCAAAGGGAATAGGAATAGTAGCCGTCACCGCCTTCAACTGAGGGTCCTTCAAGTACGCACTCAAAGTTCCCAGGGCGGTAACCATGACCACCAGGAGCCAATCATAAAAAGTAAAGTTAAAATTCAGCGATTCCAGCATGACGGGCCCAAAGATAGCTAAGTCATTAGCAGCCCGCTAGGGAACTTTAGGATTCCATACTTCTATAGTATTCTTCAAGGCGAGGACGAGCCCTATCAAAGTACACCCTCAGGGAAGGATCGAACTGAGTGCCCATGCCTTCAATGATGATATCATAAGCCTTTTCAAAGGAGAACTTGTCCTTATAGCAACGCTTACTGACCAATGCGTCATAGACGTCGGCAACAGCCATCACGCGTGCTTCAAAAGGAATCTCCGCACCCTTCAAGCCGTTGGGATAGCCCTTACCATTGAAATGCTCATGATGGAACCAGGCCACATTTCTTGCAATCTGAACGAAGGACGGTTCCTCGATCTGAGACAGGAGGTTTTCCACAATGGCAGCCCCCTGAGACGGATGAGTCTTCATGACTTCGTATTCTTCCGGAGTGAATCGACCCGGCTTACGCAAGATAGCGTCATCAATGGCAATCTTACCCAGGTCGTGCATAGGCGCACTCTTGATCAAGGCGTCATAGAACTTATCGCTGTAGTTGGAATCAGGATCCTTTCGCAGTTCTTCCACCAGGATCGCAACCACCTGGCTCGTACGTTTGATATGGCCCCCGGTATTGCTGTCACGGCTTTCGACCATGTTCGCCATGCCCACCACCATCTGTTCCTGAATAGCGTGAATCTGGGAAGCATTTGTCTTAGCCAGACTTTCCAAGCGGCTGTTGCTGTTGCCCAGCATGCGTACGTAGTTATGGATTTCAGTATCGTCTTCGACTTTGAACAGGTTGGCGGCCTTCTGGGCGGCAAAACGAAGTACCTTTAGGGAAAGCTTGTAATGACGCTTTCCACGACTCACTTCCTTGAACTCGACCTTCTTACCAGATTCATAATCCTTAACCCAGTTAATGAGCAACAACTCCATTTCAGAATTATTGGACATGATCTTGTCCACACGACAACGACGAAGTTCACGGAAGAATCCGTAAGCAATTTTATTGGCACCCAGGAAATGGAAATCCGAGAATACAGAAATGTAACCGTCGGTGTTATTCTCTTCAAGAGCATTTACCACGTTCTGGGTAATGTCATAATATCGGACACGGTAACAGATGTAGAGAAGAACAAACTGGTCGAACACATAAACCGCGGGCATGATGACCGTGTCCGTTTCAAGGAATCGAGCCAGGATGAAAGAAAGAATACTTACAATTTCAATCAAGGAGAGGGCTATAAGACTCTTGTAGGAAACGTTCTTTTTCTTGGCAAAGGAATAGACGATCAAGCTGATATTCGCAATGACATATCCCACCAACATGACATTGAACAACGTGTGGCCAGGCCCATAAGTAGCCACATAGTTTCCAACACCATAGGTCTGAACATACTCAATCGAGGTATAATAAATGTCGCTATAGCCAACTGTTGCGGAAAGGCCAAAAACAAGGAACGAAAACAGATAGAGGAATAGTCTTCCCCATGCCGGGAAAGGAGTTCCACAAACAGCAAGAACGGCATTGAAGGTAAACATGGGCAGGAAGATTGCCGCCACATAGTTCATCTTATTCGCTATAATAGCTTCGCCCACGTCCGTGGACAAAGCCAACAGCAAATGACCAACGCAGGCAACAAATGCTGCAAAAAATATGGCGAAATAAGGACCACGTTGTCCACCGTGGTTTATTCGCGTAAGCACAACGATGTTGATTGCCGCTATAACGCAAAGCGCAATAAAATATCCAATAACCATTATAACATGCCCTTCTTGCACCAAACCCACAAGAAAGATAGTTATTTACAAAAACGCTTCAATTCTGCTACACCAGAAATGTTAAGAAAAATCAACATATATCGTTATAAAAAAAGACCGCCCTGGTCTAACCCAGAGCGGTCATCTTTAAAGTTCGAGCTCGAAATTAAGCTTCGGTTGCGGTCGCTTCTGCAGCAGCGGGTGCTTCAGGAGCGGCTTCTACTGCGGGAGCAGCTTCAGCAGGTGCTTCGGCCTTCGGGGGGAGCAGAGCCTTCATGGAAAGCTTGACCTTACCCTTCGGGTCAACACCGAGGCAGAGAACTTCAACTTCGTCACCGACGTGAACAACGTCTTCGACCTTGTCGACGCGATGGTCAGCAAGTTCAGAGATGTGCACGAGACCGTCACGACCCGGGAGGATTTCAACGAATGCGCCGAACGGCTGGATCGTCTTCACCTTGCCCTTGTACTTGCGGCCCGGTTCCGGTTCTGCAGTGAGTTCTTCGATCATGCGGCGGCAAACTGCAGCAGCCTTACCAGTCGGAGCAGCGATGTCAACGTTACCGTTGTCGTCGATATTGATGGTGCAGCCAGTCTGAGCCTGCATGCCCTTAATGACAGAGCCACCAGAGCCGATCACGTCACGGATCTTGTTGGTGGGCACCTTCATCTTAAGCATGGTCGGAGCCTTTTCGGAAACCTTCGGACGGGGTGCTGCGAGGCCCAGTTCAGCCATACGGCCGAGAATGTGGAGACGGCCCTGCTTGGCCTGTTCCAAAGCCTGACGCATCAGTTCCGGAGTGATACCACGGATCTTGATATCCATCTGGAAGGCAGTGATACCTTCTGCGGTACCAGTCACCTTGAAGTCCATATCGCCGAGGTGGTCTTCAGTGCCAGTAATGTCGGACAAGATTTCAATCTTGCCGCCTTCCTTCACGGAACCCTTTTCGGAGATGAGGCCCATTGCGATACCAGCAACCGGAGCCTTGATAGGAACGCCAGCGTCCATCAAGGAGAGGCAGCCACCGCAAACGGAAGCCATGGAAGAAGAACCGTTGGATTCCTGAATTTCGGAAACCACGCGGATGGTGTACGGGAAATCTTCGGGCAGCGGAAGAACTGCAGCCAGAGAGCGTTCTGCGAGATGGCCGTGACCAATTTCGCGACGGCTGGTGCCGAGACGCTTGCATTCACCCACGCTGTACGGCGGGAAGTTGTAATGCAGCATGTAGCTCTTAGCGCCTTCGCCCTGGAGGCTTTCGTAACGCTGTTCGTCAGCCTTAGTACCGAGAGTACATACAACGAAACCCTGAGTTTCACCGCGCTGGAAAATGGCGGAGCCATGAGCGCTGGGGAGAACACCCATATCAATTTCGATGGGGCGGATTTCGGTAGTGGTACGACCGTCGAGACGGACATGTTCGTTGAGGATCATTTCGCGCATTGCGGTGCGTTCCAGATCACCAAAGATTGCCTTGGCATCAGCAAGGAGAGCAGCGTCCTGAGCGTCACCTTCGCCGATGATAGCGAGGATGCGAGGATCTTCAGTCATACGCTTGCAGAGATCTGCCATAGCCGGATAGAAGTCGGTCTTGACCATGTTGGAATGAACGTCCTTCTGGAGTTCGTCATTCACAACTTCCTTGACTGCAACGAGCAGTTTGTCGTGAGCTTCGCCGAGATCCTTCGGAGCGAGGATCATCTTCGGCATCTTGCCACACTGGTCCACAAGCTTCTGCTGAGCAACGCAGAGCTGCTTGATGACTTCGTGACCGGCGAGGATTGCGTTGATCATGGTGTCTTCGGACACTTCATAAGCGCCACCTTCCACCATGCAGACGGAGTCTTCGGTACCGGCGACCACCATGTCCAGATCGGCGCATGCGATCTGATCATAGGTCGGCATCACAACGTTCTGACCGTCAACCACAGCCACACGAACTGCAGCAACCTGCTGTTCGAACGGGAGGTCAGAAAGACCAATGGAGAGAGAAGCAGCGCTCACGCCGAGAACGTCGGGAGCGAACTTCTTGTCGGCAGACATGACCTGCACGATGACCTGGACTTCACGAGTGAAGTTTTCCGGGAACATGGGGCGGATCGGTCGGTCGATAATACGAGCGGACAGGGTTTCTTCGTCAGACGGACGACCGGCTTCACGCTTGGAGTAGCCACCCGGGAGGCGACCAGCAGCGTAGGCCTTTTCGCGGTATTCAACCGTCAGGGGGAAGAAGTCACCTTCCTTTTCTTCGCCATAGCAGACAGTGGACAGGACGAATGCGTCACCCATCTTGGCAACAGCAGCGCCACGAGCCTGCTTAGCAATACGGCCGGTTTCGAAAGAGATGACTCGACCATCGGGAAGTGTTACAGACACTTCCTTCGGGTCCAGCATCTTGCCGTACTTTTCTTTGTAAGCATCAATAGACATAGATTATCTCCAGTCCACAGAAATTAGCCGCGCAGACCAAGTTCCTTGATGAGAGCACGCTGAGCGATAATATCCTTTTCGCCGTAGTACTTGAGGAGGTTCTTGCGCTTTGCAACCATCATAGCCAGACCACGCAGAGAGTGGTGGTCCTTCTTGTGCTGCTTGGCATGTTCGGTGAGGTTCTTGATCTTTTCGGTCAGGAGAGCGATCTGAACGCGGACGTTACCGGTGTCCTTTTCGTTTGCGCCGAACTTAGCGGTGATTTCTGCAGCCTTTTCTTTAGTAATAGTAGCCATTTTACTACCTGTTCCTTTTGGTTTGTTTGTTTTACTGTGTTACACGTTTGCACCCGAGTATTCTACATGCACTCCCAGTGGAATTAACTGGTCGGGAATACCAAGGTGAAATGACGTTGGCATAAATATAGGATAGTTGGAAGCAAGAAGTAGGGCGTAAGAAGAAAAAAGATGGCAAAAAAAGGGGTGTTTTCGACGAAAATCGAAAGCACCCTCGTAATTTTAAACGTTTTTCCGCAAACGCGTCGTATTTTTCGGATTTTACAACCCCATGAGGACATACAGGCCAACAGCCTTCTGGTTATTATTGTTTTCCTGGAGGATGCCGATATCAAAATCCAGACGGACACGGGCACCGCCTATCGCAAATTCCAGCTTGGGGATAATATCAAGCATAAAGTCCTCCTTTACGTTTCCGATACTTCCCGATGAGGTAATTTCAATCATGCAAACCACGGCCCTTCCGAAATGGAGCGTAGGGGTCATCCCCACCACCAGCTTGGCAATGCCGTCTTCTCCCGTGGCCCCGTCCAGGAAACCGCTACGTAATTCATAGGCGTTCGAGAAGTTCTTGGCGATATAGTGTTCCATTCCGTAGGTAAACACAAGGGCGCTTTTATCATTGCGATTTAGACCAAAGTAACCATCCAGTTCGATGTAGGAACCGGGTTTATAACGGTAACGGCCACCAAAATCCACAGAGGCCACTACATTTTCCAGTCTATTGTAGGCGTACACATCAACCTTCACGCCCACATCCCATTCCTTGGCCAACGTACCCATCAGGTTCACGGGAATGACCACATTGTCGCTAAAATCAGAACGAAGACCAACGCCAGCCGCAAATTTAGGAGCCGGTTTCGAGTCCGGACCATAGGTATAGCGCATATCCCAAATGCGATCCAGGGCAAAGGAGTTTGCAGAAAGCAAGGTTGCAAAAGCTAAAATCAAAATACGGGTAAACTTCATACCAATAAATTTAGCTAAATTTGCGCCGTTAAGAATAAGAGGTTTAAAATGATCGAACCACGTCCGGAATTATCCAAGCTTTCTGACTACGTCCCTGGCAAGTCCATGGACGAAATTCGTGCGAAATACGGCCTTACCGATGTAGTGAAGTTGGCCTCCAACGAAAATCCCCTCGGTCCCTCCCCCAAGGCCAAGGAAGCCTACCTGAAGATTGTGGACACATTGCACCTCTACCCCCGCGGCGATGCTCCCACCCTGATTAACGCGTTGGCAGAATTCTACGGCGTTAAGACCAGCCAGCTGGTGCTGGGCAACGGTTCAGACGAAATCATCGACATGGTGGGTAAGGCATTCATCCGCCAGGGCGACAACTGCGTGGGCATTACCCCCACCTTCAGCGTCTACAAGTTCACCACCCTCTCCAACGGTGCCGATTTCATTGGCGTTGGGGTCGGTGACCAAAAGACCGACTTGAATAATTTGGCCGCCGCCATCAACGACAAGACCCGCGTAGCCTTTATCTGCAGTCCCAACAACCCCACGGGCGTTTACTACACCGGTGCAGAACTTGAAGAATTTTTGAGCAAGGTTCCTTCCAACGTGATGGTGTTCCTGGACGAAGCCTACGCAGAATTTGCAACTGCGGAAGACTATCCCCGCATGTTCGAGATGATTGCGAAATACCCCAATTTGCTCATCAACCGTACCTTCAGCAAGATCTACGGTCTGGCAGGCATCCGTCTGGGTTACGCCATTTCCAGCGAGCAGATCATCAAGGCCATGTGGAAGATCAAGCCGCCTTTCGACATCAACCTGGCAGCACAGGCCGCAGCTATCGCCGCCCTCTCCGACAAGGGCCACGTAGAAAGTACCCGCCAGCTGAATGCCGACGGAATCAAGGTGCTGAAGCCCTTCTTTGAAGGTCTGGGTTTCAAGGTTCTCCCCACCCAGGGAAACTTCATCTGCGTACATATCGGTCCGAAAGCCAAGGAAATGGTCCAGTTCCTGGAAGAAAACGGTATGATCATCCGCGGTCTTACCAGCTTCGGTCTCCCCGAACATGTCCGTATCACCTTGGGTAAGCCTGAAGAAAATAAGTTCTTGATGGAACTGGTCAGCAAGTGGGTAAAGTAGAGAAATTAGGGGCTAGAATCTAGGTTCTAGGGGCTAGGGCCGCAGGATGCAAGCGCTTGTGATTTTGAGAAAGTTTCGTCTTTAAATAGCCCGATGGAGTATTCTTAATATCCCTAATCACTATCCCCTGAACCCTATACCCTAAAATCTCTAGATTCTAATCTCTACCCCTATACCCTGCACCCTGTCCCCTTAAACCTCCAATCTCTAGTTTCTAGTCTCTAATTTCTAATCTCTATTATGGCTACATCCGAAAACATTGATTTATTGAATATCGCCTTAAAGGCAGCTGATCTTGCCCAGGGCAACATCCTGAAGTATTTCCAGAACGACGTCGGAGTGGAATGGAAGGCTGACAAGACCCCCGTGACCATCGCTGACAAGAAGACCGAAGAACTTTGCCGCGAATTCTGGGCAAAGGAAACTCCCGGCTTTGGCGTCATTGGCGAAGAGTTCGGAATCGAAAGTCCCGACGCAGAATACCAGTGGGTCATCGACCCCATTGACGGCACCAAGGCTTTCATTCACGGAGTCCCGCTGTTTGGCACTTTGATTGCACTGTACCGCCGTGGCGAAGCCATCGCAAGCCTTATCCGCATTCCTGCCATGAACACCGCCGTATGGGCCGTGAAGGATGGTGGCGCATTCCTGGACGGACGCCCGGTGAAATGTTCCAAGGTGGAAACGCTCTCTGAATCCCTCGTCCTGAGTGGAACGGTCAACACGATGGAAACCGCGGGCTATGGCGAGGCCTACGCCGCCGTACGTCGCGCCGCACGCCTCCACCGCGGTTGGGGCGACTGCTACGGATATTACCTGGTGGCCGCGGGACGCGCCGAACTGATGTTAGACCCCATTGTTTCCCTCTGGGATATCGCACCGTACCCGCTGCTCTTCTCCGAAGCGGGAGGCAAGTTCAGCACCATCGACGGCAAGACGGAACTGTTTGACGCCAACGGCAAGCCGGTTTCTTCCATCTACGAAGGCTATACCAGCTGCGCCTCCAACGGGCTCATCCACAACGAAGTGCTGAGCAAGTTCTAACGGATTCTAAAAATTCCAAGCTTAGAGCCCCGGACTTTTTAGTCCGGGGCTTTCTGCGTCGTACATCCCCCACTCCCAAATTTTATTTACAACCTTTATGAACTTCAATAAATTATATTACAGGAATAAATTTGAGGATTTTATGAAGACAAAACTGTTTACGAAAGCCCCAATCCTGCTGGCAGCACTTCTCGCCGCAGCAATGAGTTTTACCGCTTGCGGCGACGATTCCGGAAGCGGCACCCCCAACGCTCCCGTTGTAGATCCAGGCCAGCAGCCTACTGGTCCGTCTGTAGATCCGCAGAATCCCAGCAACACCGACACTCCGGTTGTCCCGGCTAGTTCCACCAGCGAAAACGTTCCTGTCGTTCAATCTTCCAGTTCCATGGTTCCGTCTGGTCCCTCCGAAACTCCCGTTGCAGAAGCAGGTTGCGCTGCAGGCGAAGTTCCCAACCCGGTAATCTTCCCCCAGGACGACTTTACCGACATTGGGGATGTCTACAAGAACATCCAGTGTAACGAAAAAGTGGTTTTCATCGTCCGCCACGCCGAACGCGACGCAAGCACCAGTAAGGAATCCCCCCTCACCTTGGACGGCGTAGAAGCAGCTGTTGCCGCAGGCCAGAAATTGGCAGGTCCTGGTGAATTCAAGTTCGTGAACTCCGGATTCCTTAGAACCTTCCAGACCGTTTACTATATGGCTATTGGTCGTGGTCAGTACCCGGCTAATCCTGGTTTCCAGGATTCCCTTGCTGCGTGGACCGTGGTTACCGATCTCGAAGAAGGTTTCGTAGTCCCCGCCAACTTCCCCACCGACACCATCACCCAGATTACCGATGGCTGGTACCTAAAGGACAAGGAACTTCGTGAAGTCTACAAGACTCGCGACTCCATCAGCAACGTCAACCAGATGTATTCCCTCTGGATTTACGAAGACATGTATCAGGACGTCTACTACGATCTTGAAGAACGTAGCAAGGAAGTGCTCAACACCTACCTGATCAAGGATTACAGCCAGATGCCCAAGTACACCCTTATGGGCTCCCATGACCAGTTCCTGATGCCCCTCCTCAGCTGGGCAA
This sequence comes from Fibrobacter sp. UWR4, assembly GCF_003149045.1. Taxonomy (NCBI): domain Bacteria; kingdom Pseudomonadati; phylum Fibrobacterota; class Fibrobacteria; order Fibrobacterales; family Fibrobacteraceae; genus Fibrobacter; species Fibrobacter sp. UWR4. The sequence goes on from NZ_QGDU01000002.1 coordinate 83,546, forward strand.
CCAACAAGGCCATCAACTTGATTTTCCTGGATGAAAACAAGCAGTGGAAGTGGGTGGGATTCCTTTCCGGCATTGCCATCATCATCAATGACAAGAACGAAGTCCGCTACGCCCCCATCAAGGGAATGGAAAAGGGTTACGGAAGGTGATTTTCATCAAATTTTCTTAACATTCGTTGAGAAAACATAAACGTTTTATAGAAGGATAACCTGTCTGGTTATCCTTTTTCCGTTTTTTGGAGGTACTTTATAACTTGGATTGTTATAAATATTTGGTTAACAGAGAGGAATATGATGTTTGGTAAAATTAAGACCATCGGTATTATGGCTGCCGTTATCGCCACCGGCGTAACCCAGTCCAATGCAGAAGCCTACGACTGGGGAAACGTCCGCTTTGATGGCGGTGGTTTCATGAGCGCAATTTTGCCCAGCCCGTACCAAAAAGACTTGATTTATGCCCGCACAGACGTGGGCGGCATTTACCGTTGGGATGTGACCAAATCCACCTGGGTCCCCCTAATGGACTTCCTCAGCGAAAACGACAAAGGTCTCTACGGTACCGAGGCATTCGCCCTTGACCCCAATGATCCCGCACGTATTTACGTTCTTGGCGGCACAGGTTACTTCAGCAGAGGCCGCACAGCAGTGTTCAGCAGTAAGGACTACGGAGCCTCCTGGGATACAAGCTACGTAGAAATGCTGGCCCACGGTAACGGCATGGGCCGCCAGACCGGCGAAAAGCTGGCAGTGGACCCCAATATGGGCAACATCGTCCTTTGCGGTAGCCGTACCAAGGGTCTTTTCAAGAGCGAAGACTACGGCAAAACCTGGAAGAACATTTACGAAGTGGCCCTCAGTTCCGCCACCGAATCTAGCCTCAACGGCGTTAACGGCATCGCTTTCGTCATGTTTGACGAATCCCAGGGCAAGCTTGCCGACGGTAGCACCGCAACCATCTACATCGGCATTTCCGACACCAAGGACAACCTGCAGGTTTCCAAGGATGGCGGCAAGACCTGGAAAGTCATCTCCGGAGGTCCTTCCAAGTATATGCCCCATCGCGCAAAGATTGTAGACGGCGACATGTTCATCACTTATGCCGATGGTCCCGGTCCCCACACCATCAATAGTGGCGCCGTCATGAAGCTGAACCTCAAGACCGGCGAATGGACCGACATTACGCCTTACGATGACGAGGAAGACGAAAACGGCAAGGTGCAGCACAAGAAGAACGAAAGTTCCTACGGCGGTATCGCTATCGACCCGGAAGACAAGAACCACATTGTCGTTTCTACTCTGGGTAAATATACCGGCCGTCATGTCACCATTGACGAAAAGGACAACTACGGCGACCGCATTTACGTCTCTACCGACGGTGGCAAGAACTGGACTCACGGCCAGCATTATGGCGATATCCCCAACATCGACGCCAACGGTACCAACTGGATTCCGGGAAACGCCATCCACTGGGCAGGCTCCCTGGAATTCGATCCCTTCAATAACAAAAAAGTCTGGGTCACCAGCGGCAACGGCATCTTCACTACGGACGACATTACCGCCAAGGTTCCCGTCTGGAAATTTGAATCCAAGGGCGTGGAAGAAACCGTTCCCCTGGACATTGTAAGCATTCCTGGCGGCCCGCTGGTCACTGCAATTGGCGACTACGACGGCGGCGTCTACACCGACATTAACGCACCTGTAAAGCGCCACTTCCCCATCGTAGGCTCTACGGAAAGCATCGGCTACGCACCTCTAACCGGCTCCCTGGTCCGTACGGGCGTGATTACCAAGTATTACACCTACGAGTCCAAGAACTACAAGAAGATGTACCGTTCCGACGACATGGGCGCCACCTGGGACGAACTCCCTCAGGACACCGTGGGAGAAATGGCAAACAAGATCAAGGGTTACCTGACCATGTCCGCAGACGGAAAGGTAATCATGCACCGTCCTGAACAATCTTCTGCACTCTATCGTTCTACCGACAACGGCAAGACCTGGACCGAAGTGAAGGCCGGAGAAGGCACCGGAACCGCACGCCTTGCAGCAGACCCCGTAAACCCCGACAAGTTCTACATGATCGGCTCCCAGGGCCAGGTGGTCGTTTCCAACGATGGCGGAAAGACCTTCGAAAAGATAGGCACCCTCAACACCAACGAAAACTTCAACGGCGAAGGCAATCCCATCCGTACCGTTCCCGGTCGTGAAGGCCATATCTGGGTTGCCCGTGACCAGAACCAGCTTTGGCAGGCAGATGGCTATACCCATTACGGTCTGAGCTACTCCGAAGACGGAGGCAAGACCTGGAATGATTGCGAAACCGTCGGTGCTGCCGTTGCTGTGGGTATCGGTAAAGCCAAGGAAGGCGCCGATTACGAAACCATCTTTATCTGGGGCGGCACCAAGGAATACGTCGGTGAAGGCCAGTGGGGCCAGAAGGAATACAAGTATTCCGACGTCGGAATCTACCGCAGTACCGACAAGTGCAAGACCTTTGAACGAATCAACGATGACAAGCACCAGTACGGCGGTCCGGGTAACGGAAAGTTCGTCCAGGGCGACATGAACAACTTCGGCGTCGTGTACATGAGTACCGTCGGCCGCGGCTTGATTGTAGGCGCACCGGAAGGAACTGAATTCGTCCTGAACAACCCCAGAGTCATCAACATCAGCCGTTCCGCAAGCATGATCCAGCAAGGCCGTAGCCTGCAGATCAGTGCGCCCGCCGGTGGCAAGGTCATGATTTACTCCGCAAACGGAAAGCTTGCAATGAGTCAAATCGTCGGCGTCAACGCAAGCGTCGACCTGAACAAGCTTCCGGTTGGCAAGTACATCGTCCGTCTCGTTTCCACCAACGGTTCCAAGCTCACCACTCAGAACATCTTGGTGAAATAATCTAGAAGCCAAGCCGACAAAAGTCGGCATCCTCTAAAGATCATTATAAAAACAGCCTCGGATTTTACTCCGGGGCTGTTCTTGTTTCTGACGATTGTCCGAATTTGAGGGTTAGGAGGAACTTTTTGCAACGTTCCGCAACGCATCACTTCACGGTAAAGGCACCACCTTCGTAGTCGATCACAGCAGGCTTTGCCGCAGACACCGCACCACTCAAAATGGCGTGGCTCAGCACACGTTCCACGTTACGTTCCAAGAAACGCTGAATAGGACGGGCACCGAATTCCGGCTGGTAGGAGCCTTCAGCGATAGCGTCGAGAGCGGCGTCGGACAAGGAAAGTTCCAAGCCCTGACGAGCAGCACGCTTTGCAAGGCCCGCAAACTTCAGCTTTACGATGTCTCGGATCTGAGGCTTGGTGAGGCTCTGGAATACCAGTGTTTCATCCAGACGGTTCAGGAATTCCGGACGGAAGAATCCGCGCAGGTCCCCCTCTTGAAGATTAGAAGTCATCAAGATCAGGGTGTTCTTGAAATTCACCGTGCGGCCCTTGCCATCGGTCAAACGGCCGTCGTCAAGAACCTGGAGCAAGGTGTTGAACACATCGGGATGAGCCTTTTCGATTTCATCCAGCAAGATGACGCAATAAGGCTTGGTGCGAACGGCTTCCGTCAGCTGGCCGCCTTCTTCGTAACCCACGTATCCCGGAGGCGCACCAATCAAACGGCTAACCGCATGCTTTTCCATGTATTCGCTCATATCGATACGGACCAGCGCATTTTCGCTATCGAAAAGTTCCACCGCCAAGGCCTTGGCCAGCTCCGTCTTGCCCACGCCTGTAGGGCCCAGGAACAGGAAACTTCCGATGGGAGCGTTTTCACGGCTCAAACCACTACGGTTACGGAGGATTGCTTCGGAAACAGCTTCCACAGCATCGTCCTGACCAATAACGCGAGCGTGCAGGCGTTCATCCAAATGCAGGAGCTTCGCCTTTTCCCCTTCGCAAAGTTTCGTCACCGGGACGCCGGTCCAACGGCTTACCACCATGGCGATGGTATCCTCGGTCACTTCCTCGCTCAGGTCATCTGCACCTGAGGAAGCTGCAACTGCCGCAGTCTTCTCGGCGATTTCCTTTTCAAGATTCACGATCTTGTTGTACTTCAATTCTGCAGCACGGTTCAAGTCGTAACGGGCTTCTGCCTGTTCCATTTCCGTCTTGGCATCTGCCAGAGATTTCTTCAAGTCGCGGATTTCAGCAAAGGCGGCACGACGATCCTGCCAGCGTTCCTGCATAGCCTTCACGGCGGCTGCAGTCAGCGCAAGTTCCTCACGCAACGCGGTCAAACGTTTAACAGAACTTTCATCCGTTTCCTTTGCCAGAGCCTGCTCCTCGATCTTCATCTGCAGTTCCTTACGCTGCAAGGTATCCAGAGCTTCCGGCACCGTATCCATCTGGGTCTTCACAAGGCTTGCGGCCTCGTCAATCAAGTCGATAGCCTTATCCGGAAGGAATCGGTCACTGATGTAGCGGTTGGAAAGTTTCACTGCGGCCACCAAGGCATTGTCATGCAAGCGCACGCCGTGGTGAGCGTCAAAACCGTCCTTAATGCCACGGAGAATGGAGATTGCCTCTTCTTCGGTAGGTTCCTCCACCTGCACCGGCTGGAAACGACGTTCCAATGCGGAATCCTTTTCGATGTACTTACGGTATTCCTGGGTGGTGGTTGCGCCAATGCAGTGCAGTTCACCACGGGCCAGTTTCGGTTTCAGCATATTGCCCAAGTCCATGGAACCTTCGGTCTTGCCGGCACCCACGATGGTGTGGATTTCATCAATGAACAGAAGAGTATTTCCGTCTTCTTCAAGGGCGTCCAACACAGACTTCAGACGTTCCTCAAAGTCGCCGCGGTACTTTGCACCAGCCATCATGGCGGACAAATCCAAAGCGAACAATTTCTTGCCCTTCAAAGCGTCAGGCACATCGCCGCGATAAATTCGCTCGGCGAGCCCTTCGACGATAGCGGTCTTACCCACGCCAGGTTCACCAACGAGGCAGGGGTTGTTTTTCGTCTTTCGGCTAAGGATCAAGATTACACGACGGATTTCCTCTTCACGGCCAATCACAGGAGCAAGCTTGCCATCGGCAGCCATTTCCACCAGTTCACGGCCATACAATTTCAGCGGGGACTGTTCTTCCGCATTGGCGGCACCAGCGAAAGGATCGGAGAGCCAAGTCTCCACCACTTCCACAGAACCCAGGGCGTCCTCGAACACCTTGGCAATACCGCGGTCCCCAGCGAACTTCATCAAGGCCACCAGCAAGTCACCGGGGGTCACCATACGGTTCACCTGACGGGCAGACTGCACGGCGGCACGCAAGACACGGTTCAAGTCGTTATCCGGAGCCACATCGGGATTGGCGCCCTCTGTACGGGGCACCTTCTGCACGAAAGGCTCCAGGCGACCACGCAATTCATTTCCCTTCACACCCTTACTCTTGTACAGCTTTTTCAGGGTTGCGTCAGGGCCTTCCACAAGACCCACGGCCAAATGGGCACATCCCAAGTAGGAGTGGGAATTACGGTCCATCAAACTCTGGGCCTTAGCCAATACCTTTTCTGCATCATTATTAAAATCAGACATTTTCAACCTCTTTGGCGCTAGGCGCCCTTTTATCTCGCTCTCCTATATGCAAACCCCGTGCCAACCATGCTTTTTATCGAAAAAACAGCCCGTTTTGTTAAAACCAGCGTTTTTGGGGCGGATTTCAGCATTTTATCGATGAAAATTGAATCGTTCCGCATTTCAAAACGATCCATTTTCAGCCTCATTTTGAGACATCTAACCGAGGCACAAGTGTGGCGAAGCGCTTTAGGTGTTGTAAAACCGTACAACACTATGTTGTGTCGGAGTATTCCACTTTGGATATAACAAATCTATCTTATGGATACAAAACCAAACATCCCATACACCAAATAATGACGCTCCTTGGGGGGCGTCATTATTTTTTGCATCATAAGCACTTTTTTTAACTTTTTTCACTTTTTTCGCCAAACACCCTTTACAAGACCAAAGGTTTAATCTATCTTTGTGCTCGTTCCGATAAGGACCAAGCGGTCGTGGTGGAATTGGTAGACACGCTAGCTTGAGGTGCTAGTGGGAGCGATCCCATGACAGTTCAAGTCTGTCCGACCGCAGTAGAAAAGGCTCAGTGAAAACTGAGCCTTTTCTTTTTGTATTCCAAGACGAACTCCGCCTGCTTCAGCAATTGAAGTTTCTCAAAAAAGATAACCTCCCGACGTTTCCATCGGGAGGCACTTTGCTTCATCTCAGGGCTAAGCCCCAAACGTTTGGTTGGAAATTACTTTGCAGAATTCACCATCATCTTCTTGGCACCACCTACCTGCACGAGCATGTACACGCCCTTGGCAAAGCCGGCTTCGTTCAGAGCCTTAACGGTATTCTTGCCGAAGATATCCACCTGACCCAGCTTCTTGCCGCGTAGGTCGAAGACGTTGAATACATTCTTGCCTTCCATCTGAAGATTCATCTTCTGGGCAATCGCATCCGTACCAAGCGGATTCTTGTCAGGAGCATTTTCGCCAGATTCGAAGTTGACGTAGTCAATATCGAACCAGTCTGCAGTTGCGGTAAAGCGAAGAATGTGTTCACCCTTGGTCAGGTTCACGTTGGCGCTCACCTTGGCATAATCGTCAAAGTTCTGCTCTTCACCTTCTTCCTTCTTTGCTGCAGGAACCTTAACGTCCTCGGTGATGTCCTTGCCATCCATAGAAAGCTTGAAGGAGGAACCACCATCAGAAGCGACTGCGGCATACATGGTATAAGTTCCCGTTTCAGCCACATTCACCGTGTATTCCAGCCATTCATCCTTCTGGATGTAGCCCACCACAATGCGGTCACCAGACTTCTTGTAGAGATCTACAGAAGGAGCGTCATCCTTGCGGTAATCGCTATTGCCGTGATTTTCAGAATCGTTATCCTGGAAGGACTTGAGATCGCCACCGCGGCCGACGCCCGGAACGTCAAAATCTTCCATCTGGATTACGCCCGGAATTGCCCACGGGGTATTGGTTGCGTTATAGGCCTTCTGCGGTTCCGGAGGAGTGGTACCGCTACCCTGGAAGCCCCAGGCCTTGATAGCCATGGTAGAGTCCTGTGAACCCTTGAACACCATGAACACATAATCCACAATACCCTTAAGGCCTTCCATATCGCAGGAGGTTTCAGCAAAGGTGCTCTTGGAACCAGTATTCTTGAGAGCGCAAGTACCAGCCAGGGCACCAGTCGGAGAACCGGTATGGATTTCAATCTTGTTGCCATCAGCAATGCTTGCAGCTTCCACAGTGAAACCTGTTGCAGCAGTACCGAAGTCCACGCCAGAAACGCGAATCCAGGATTCCTTGGTAGAAAGAGGAAGCAGGTAAGATTCTGCAACTCTGCCCGGAGCCCAATTGGAACGGCTACGGATACCCTTCTGCTTGGAACTGGTGAGAGCCGGATACCAATCATACGGATCAAAGTTTTCAATCTGATCCGGGCCTTCCTTGGTGAAGGTCAAGGATTTCATGGTACCATCAGCATTGTAGTAAAATTCATCCACGCTGACGCTACGGTGATATGCTGCATTCGGATTAGCCTTGCCATCTTCTGCAGGAATCTTTTCCAAGCCATCATAGCCATTGGCAATACGACGATCATGGTAAGCAACGTACCAGTGGCCCTTGAATTCAGCAATGCCATGATGGTTGTTGTTGTTTGCGTTAATATTCTGGCCATCAATATTCGGGTTACCCATGAAGATACCCTTATAGGTATAGGGACCCATAGGGCTTGTAGCCATACCATAAGCAATACGCAAGTCTGCAGTACTGTAAGACAGGTAATAGTTACCCTTGTACTTGTGGATATAGGAAGCTTCCATAGCCTTGGGGCCACCAATCTTCAGATGGGTCTTAGAGCTTGTATCAAAGCCCTTCATATCCTTGCTCAACTTGTAGATATTGAAAATATCGTTATTGTCGTTGTTTGCAGGACGCTGATCGCTGCTACCGCCACCGAAGGTAAAGTAGCCCTGTCCATCGTCATCAAAGAAGATTGCCGGGTCAAAGCACCAACCGATATTGTCGCAGTTATCAATACCGCCACCCCAGTTGTTGATCAGCTTCTTTCCACCAGAAACCGGGTTGGTCCAGGGACCGGCAATGCTGTCGGCACCAATAAGACCGATACCGCCGCCACCACCATCAGGGAACACGATATAGAGTCGACCATCGTTAGGATTCTTGGCAATACCGGATGCCCAGATATCGCCAATACCATCTACCTTGCGGGCGTCGTAAATGATACCGAAGTCGGTCCAGTTCTGCATATCCCTGGTACGGAAACCATAGAGAGCCTTAATCTGGTAACCATCGGAATTATAGGGAGCCGGGTCATCCGAGTCCGTAATCACATAGAAATAATCATCATCGGCAGCCGCACCCGGGTCAGCCAGATAATGGTAAGTAGAAATAGGATTGTAAGCAAAAGCAGGCGGAGCAATGACACCAAACCCACAAATAGCGGCCAAAGCCAACTTTTTTGCCTTAGAAATCTTCATATGAACTCCTTTTTGCCCAAAAGGCACATTTTCACACTTATAAATTACCCTATAATACAGAAAAGCGAATACTCCAAGTTGGACATCCCGTGGACAAATTGACAATGAAACAGACCTGTTCATCTCGTAAAAAAAGAAGATCCCAAATACGGAATCTTCTTTTCATAGAGAGGAAATATCGCGATTTTACGCAAATTCTAAAGGTTTTAGAATTTATAGGAAATTCCTACTCCAGCCTTGTAATCGGGTTCATAAAAATCATACCCATTCCACTGGGTCTGAATTGCCGCAAATACATCCAAAGAGAAATTAGGCGTAAGATTGATGTACGAGCCCACAGTAGCCATACTAACAAAATGCCCTGTATGAGAGCGTGTATAATTACCATCTTTCCCCGTATATGTCCCTAATTCCATAGCGAAATCAATTCCTACATAAGGCACAAACATTTCGTTTACCAGAAAATCAGCCTCAGCAGCGGCATTTAAATGCCAAGGAGGAGTAACATCGTCATTTCCATATGTTTCAAGAGCAAAACCCAATTCAGATCCGAAATTTATCATCCCAAATTTTTGGGAATATTGGGCACCAAAATGGAACCGAAAAGCCTCATCATAGCCTACAACGGTTTCATTTCCCACAGGGAACGTTACATCCAGAAAACCATTGAAATTGGGCAAAAATTGATATCTGGCCATCACCGTAAGGTCTCCCACCCCATCCGCGAAACTATGAAAATTGCCCTCACTATCAAATTCGTAAGGAAGATACGGAAGATAGAGAGCCAATTCCAGATTATTCACCACCGTATAGCGGACACCAGCAGCAACCAATCCATAACCGCCAACATCGTCTAACCATGTGTTGGAATAAACAATTTTAGCTTCGCCCTTACCTGCTTCCTGAACAGGGAAAAGATCCCAGGAAGCAAAAGATGCGGAAACAGCACAAACAGCGGCCAAAGCAGCTTTTTTAATCATATCCTAACCTCCAAAGTGTTAATTCGTGGACTAGTCGTCCAACCGTTTGCGGAGCGCAATATACAAAACACGAAAATAAAAAACTAGCAACACAGGACTTTTGCTATCTTTGTAAGGTATGAATCGTTTTGAACTGATAAAGACCTCCAAAAAGTCCAAGGCTCGTCTGGGCGTCCTCCATACGGACCATGGGGATATCCACACCCCCATCTTTATGCCCGTTGGCACTGAAGCTACCGTCAAGGCAGTGACTCCCGCCCAGTTGAAGGATTTGAAGGCCGAAATTATCCTGGCTAACACCTATCATCTGTATCTGCGTCCGACCACTCCGAAAATCGCCGCAGCCGGTGGTATTCACAAATTTATGAGCTGGGATCGTCCCGTTTTGACTGATAGCGGTGGATTTCAGGTCTGGAGTCTGAAGGATTTACGCAAGATTAAGCCCGAAGGCGTTGAATTTCGTAGCATCCTCGACGGTTCCAAGCACTTTTTCAGTCCGGAAACCGTGATGAAAGCCCAGCGAGAAATCGGCGCCGACATCATTATGGCTTTTGATGAATGTACGCCCTACCCCAGCACGGAAAAGGAAGCGGAACACAGCCTGAATTTTACCCTGAAATGGACGAAAGAAGCCATGGACTGGTTGAAGGCCAATCCGGAAATCCACGGTTACGAGCAGAAGTTCTTCGGAATCGTCCAGGGAGGCATGCATAAACACCTGAGAAAGCAGGCTATTGAGCGCATTGCCGAGCTGGAACCGGATGGATTTGCCATGGGAGGCCTTTCCGTCGGCGAACCCACTGAAACCATGTACGAGATTGCGGACTTCTGCACGGACTACCTCCCCAAGGACCACGCCCGCTATGTGATGGGCGTAGGTACCCCCTGGAACCTGTTGGAACTGATCGGCAGGGGCGTGGACATGTGCGACTGCGTGATGCCCACCCGCAACGCACGTAACGGCATGCTGTTCACCAGCGAAGGCGTTCTGCGTTACAAGGCTGCACGCCATGCGGAAGAATACGACAAGCCGGTAGATCCGAACTGTGATTGCTACTGCTGTAGAAATTTCAGCCGAGCCTACCTGCGCCACCTGCACCACGCCGGAGAAAGTCTGGGATTCACCTTGGCAAGTATCCACAACCTGCATTTCTACCTGCACTTGATGCAGGAAGCTAAGGATCATATCGCAGCCGATGACTTCGAGGAATGGTCCAAGGCGAAGATTGAAATTCTGCAACGTGACTTACAATAGAATCACAAGCTTATTTAGCCAGTTTTTCTAGAACAACTTAAAGGAACCACTATTTAAAGTGGTTCCTTTTTTTCTATATTGCCCCGCGAAAAACTAATCATTCACCGGCAAATTTTTGCCGACGGACACTGGTAAACTATGCAAGACAATACCGCAGCAGATCAGGCAGCAAAGGCCGAACTGGAACGCATCGCAGCCCTCCCCACCCTGGGTTTGAAGGACAAGATGAGCATTGAACCTCAGCGTGGCGCAGAACTCCCCCATCGTGAATATCGCACCACCATGGACGAAAGTACCGGCACCCTGACTCTCGCTCAGGCCCGCGTGGAAGCATCCCGTTGCATGAACTGCAAGAAGCCGTTCTGCACCGCAGCTTGCCCCATCAGCATGCCTATCCCCCAGTATCTTGAACTGCTGGCCGGCGGCAACGTGGAAGGCGCCGTGAAGATGATCCGTCAGACTTCCCTGCTCCCCGCGATCTGCAGCCGCGTCTGCCCCCACGAAAAGCAGTGCCAGTCCAACTGCGCCATGGGCAAGTGCCTGAAGGACCCGAAGAAGGGCATCCATATGGGCGAAACCGAACGTTTCTGCATCGACTACGAACGCGAACACATGGGCGGTAAGCCGGTTCCCGAAATCGCAGCATCTACCGGCAAGAAGATTGCAGTCGTCGGTTCCGGTCCTTCCGGTTTTGCTGCAGCAGTTGATCTCCGCACCCTGGGTCACGACGTTACCATTTTCGAAGCATACGACCTGCTGGGTGGCGTGCTCCGTTACGGCATTCCTCAGTTCCGTCTCCCCAAGGACATCGTGGATTACGAATACTCCATCCTTCCCAAGATGGGCATCGAAATCAAGACCGGCGTAACCGTCGGTAAGGACGTCACCATCGAAGAACTGTTCAAGCAGGGCTTTGACGCAGTATTCATGGGCAACGGCGCAGGCCAGGCCCTGAAGACCGGCACCAAGGGCGAAGACCTGAAGTGCGTGTACACCGCAGAAGAATACCTGAAGAAGGGCAACCGTGGTATCGCCATCGAATCCGGCAAGAACGTTGTAGTCGTGGGCGGCGGTAACGTCGCCATGGATGCATGCCGAATGGCATTCCGCCTGGGTGCAGAAAGCGTTCACTGCATCTACCGTCGTACGATTAACGAAATGCCCGCCTGCAAGGCAGAACTTCGCGAAATTCTGAACGAAGGCGTTCTTATCAAGGAACTGCGCAACCCCGCTGAATTCATCGCCGATGAAAACGGCCGCGTCTGCAAGGCTATCCTCGACAAGTTCCAGCTGGGTGAACCGGATGAAAAGGGTCGCCCCCGTCCGGTCAAGATCGAAGGTGAATCCGAAGAAATCAGCTGCGACACCGTGATTCTCGCTATCGGCAGCCGCGTCTCTGACGAAATCAAGGACACCACCGCAGGTCTGGAAACCAACCGCAACGGCACCTACATCGTCAAGGCAGAAGATTCCTTCGAAACCACCGTCAAGAACGTTTACACCGCAGGCGACGCTAAGCACGGCCCTCTTACCGTAGTTATGGCTATGAAGACCGGCCGCGATGCAGCTGTTGAAATCCACAAGGCACTGATGGGCTAAACCCCTTTAGAGAACAAGAAAAGCCCCGAGGCAACCGCCTCGGGGCTTTTTCATTTTCATTCTGTAACCGGCAACAAGATTAAAAAAAATACCCCACGAGTCTAACTCGCAGGGTATTCTTCAAATCTATTTGCGCAGTGGATTACTTGATAGCAATACGTGCGGACTTCATGTCGCTACCGTTCTGGACGCGAACCACATAGTTACCGCGAGTCAGGCCTTCAAGAGAAACCTGATGGTTACCGGCAGTCATGTTATCGCGAGAAGACATAACCATGTTGCCCATCATGTCGAACACAGAAACCTTCACCATGCCGCTGCGAGCAACAGACACATTCAGGTTCATGCCCACAACAGACATCTTGATACCAGACTGAGCAATACGAGCCGGCTTAATAGCTGTATTATTGGGATCGTAGACCATGCAGGTCAGGTCATCCACATAAAGGGAGGGAATTTCCGGCTGGTCGTCAAAGCCCTTGTAACCGATTACTTCCCAAGCGAACTTCTTGATGTTGGCCTGGTTCAGAACCTTCGGGTCCTTGGTCCAGACGGGCTGTTCCAGCTTTTCCCAAGGAACGATTACCTGAGTCCAGTCTGCGGCGTCGGTAAGCTTATATTCGTGGTAAGCATAGTCTACAACCTGACCATCCTGAACCTTGAACTTATGAGCTGCACCCTTATAGCGATAAGCAATAGCTTCGCAGATATGCAGGTCAAAGCCCTTAGAGGTATCGGCCACCAGGTTCAAGCCAAGAGCGACGAACGGAGCTTCCTCGTATTCAGCCTGGTTCCATACAATGCCGGTGAGACCCACGAAGCCAGCAGTACCATTGGTCGGATCAGTTGCACCCGGGAAAGTCACAACATAACCCGGAAGATTTGGATCGTAAGTATTGGTAATGGAAGACTGACCACCCGGTTCCTTATCGGTATATGCGTACCAGGTACCAGTGGAATTAGCAACTTCGTTGACATCTTCAACATCATCCAGGACAACAAGAACAGTATTGGGAGTCTTGTTCACGGAAGAAGAAGAAGCCGGAATTACTGCTGCGTTAGAAGAGCTAGAGTTGCCACCAATCACTACAGTAGAAGAACTGGACTTGCCACCAATTACAGCATTAGAAGAGCTAGACTTGTCACCCACGACAGTGCCGCTAGAAGAAGCCGGAGTAGAGCCAGCATTTACAATAGCCTTGATGGAAACACCGTTACAGCGGACATCATCCACATAGAGGTAAGGATGTGTAGTCTTCTGCTTGCTATCAGGAACATCCAGAGCGCCCTTGACCTGCCAACCGAAGGCAGTCACACCACCCATGCCCTTGTCCAAGCTGAAGTGAGTAGCAACATCGCCCCAGTCTTCCTGAATGAACTGATCCCAGGAAAGTTCAACTTCCTTCCAGTCGTCGGAGCCATCCTTAGTCACATAGTGGAAGTTCCAGTTGGTCACCTTGGAGGTTTCCACACGGAAGTTGTGGCTAGCACCCTTGAACTTATAGCTAATGTTCTTACAGGCGCTCAGGTCATAGGACTTCTTAGGATCATTGTTCAGATTCAGACCAATAGTCACATAAGGAGCATACTTGTATTGACCCTGGGAAAGCTTGATATCGGTAATACCGGCAACATACTTGGAGGTATTCTTGTCACCACCAGGTGCGGGCATCAGCACGTCATAAACTTCCTTGCCCTTGCCATCGGTCCACTTCTTGTTGGAAATGGAGGTGTTGCCCTTTCCGTCAGTATCATCGTCGGAATCAGCAAAAGCAGACCACCAACCACCAGTATAGGAGAAGCGGTCACCATCTTCCAAGTCATCAATAAGATCTGTAGAAGCGCCATTTGCAACACCGGTGGAGAAACCTGCATTGCCGCTACTGCCGTTACCATTCTGGAGGCCGCAGTCCTTATAGTTCTTGCCGTTCATCCAACCCTTAACCATGTTACCAGATTCGGAATAAGTCAAGCCGTTATCGATAGCAAGATTGGTGAATGCTGCGGAGCCTTCCTTAATAGCAGATGCAGACCAGTTAGCCCAGGAAACCTTGTTGGTGTTCATCCAGCTGATCCAAGCCTCACTTGCAGACCGGTTCGCACCGCCGTTACCATCAGCGGAAACAGTACCCCATTCAGAGGCAAAAACAGGCACGCCATTGTTCATAGCGGCTTCAGCCTTAGAGTTGTAGCCACCATTGCCTACGCCATGAGTTGCAGCATAGAAATGGAGAGTACATGCATAGTTATTCTTGGAGTCCTGAATGCCAGACTTAGAGCATTCATCCGGTGCGCTGGACCAGCCAGGGCTACCCACCAGCACCAGGTTATCGGAATACTGTCGGATTACCGGGATGATAGCATTAGCATGAGAAGCAACGGTAGACATGGAAGCACCATTAGGTTCATTCCACACTTCGAAAATCACGTTGTTGTAGGAACCATATTCCTTAGCAGCATATTCGAAGAATTCCTTAGCTTCGGAAGTGTTACCATTGGCACTTTCGATGTGCCAGTCGATAATGACATAAATATCGTTTTCAACAGCGGCGTTCACCACATTCTTCAGCATACCCAGCTGAAGGGTCTTACCTTCAGCACTGCTCAAGTAGCCACGGCCCTTGTCATCAAACTTTTCCTTGGTCACACCCATGGCGAAACGAATCACTTCGATGTTCATTTCGGAAACCATGCGGTTCACGGCTTTTTCGGTATAGAAGGTGGTTGCACTATCTGCAGCGGAGCTCCAGAAAAGGCTCATGCCCTTCACCTGCACAGGAGTGCTCGCATAGGACGGGCAGGAACCAACCAGCTGGCCCTTGTTATTGATCTTGGCAGCCTTCAGTTCACCATAGGTACTGACAGGGCCAACACGGCTTGCGCTTACTGCCATTGCAGATGTTGCTGCGGCGAGAAGAGCGGCGGCGACGACTTTCTTCATTTACATCCTCATTAATTGGTGTTTATCCAATCCCAATTTTCCAAAAACCCAAAATACCGATATAAAAGATAGAATTGCATTATAATGATGGATGTAATTATTTAGAAAGATTAAAAATTCAGCCTAAAAACGTAACTTCACTAACGAAAATTTACAGAGTGGGAACAATCATCCCGAATTAAAAACACAATAGAAAATGGCTCCGGAAAAACCGGAGCCATCTCTCTATGAAGGCGCCCACACATCCCTAAGGACGCCCACACATCCCAAAACTTTTATTTCTTGAGAATTTTCTGCTGGAATACCCTTCCATCAGCAATCCCGCGAACCAGGTAGACTCCAGGACGCAGGGAGGAAAGATCCACAATGTTACCCGCGCCAAGCCCATACACGGAGGCCACAGCCTTGCGGCCATCCATGCGGACTATATCCAGACGACGAACATCATCGGCAAACACTTCCAGGCGACATTCGCCAGCATTGTAGAACAGCGGATTGGCGTTGGCAACCACAGTTCCCACGAAGGCTAACGTACCTTCCCCACCTTCCGATTCAGAAGAAGACTTTTCCAGAGTAATAACAATCAGGTAGAGGTTAGCTACATCCCCCTTGGTAATGGTATGGGCGCCCTTAGCCAGTTCCACTTCAACAATACCGTTGCTTGCAGCGACCTTTTCGCCGTCGATTTTTACGTTCTTAGCGAAATCGGAATTGAAGACCAAGGTCATCTTGCCGGCGGATTCCAGAGTGAACTCAATGCTGGTAGCAGATTCCATCTTGAGGCAGCGGGTAAGAGTTTCACCGGCGTATTCTACGGCGCCCTTGCTAGTGGATAGTGTTCCCATGAATTCAAACACTTCGCTGGAGGTTGCGTCTTCGGTGAAGTTGTGAACGATATCGCCCTTGATGGAGCCGATAGAACCTTCGGAGTCGCCAACGGAACTGGAGCTTGCAGGATTGACGCTGGAGGAACTATTCACGGAGCTGCTGGAGCTTGCAGGATTGACGGAACTAGAGCTAGCCGGAATCTGGCTAGAGGAGCTCGCCGGCACCACGGAGCTGCTGGAGGTTACGGGAGTTTCAATGGGAGCCATGCTGCCTTCGCCCTGGACAGCCTTCAGGGAAGTCTTGTAGGCGACGAGAGCGTTCTTCAGCGGCTGATTAACTTCATAGAGTTCATCGTCGGCAGCGGTAAAGGTCCACTTGAAATCGCCACCCTGGACACGGCCCGCATACTTGGTGACGTTAGCCTTGGCATCGGCCGGAGCGTCCGCCGTATACTTGTACATGGAGCTTGCCAAGTCGAAGTTGTTGTACTTGTTTCCGCCTACAAAAGAAGTGACGGTCGAAGGCATTTCCTGAGTGCGGCTGGTAATGACGTAGGCGTCAAAATCCTGCTTGGAATCGATGGATCCGATGGCAGTTTCAGCCCCCTTCAGGGTGTACTTGCTAGCACCGTACGGAATAAAGGTACCACCTTCGATGTAGTTGTTGAAAGCCTTGATGGATCCGCCGGCTTCCTTGCTGAAGGTGGCGTAGTTGGTCGGATCGCGCTTTTCAGTACCGGCATAGACGTCGGAACCCTGCATGGAAGTCATCATGGGATACTTGCAGTTACGGAAGTAGTTTGCTTCAGCAAAGACAGAGGAACCCAAGGTGGAACCGATACCGTACTTGGCATTGCCATCGTAGTAGTTGTTGTAAACGTGGGCGCTGTAGAAGCGTACGCGAGGATGACGGCTATCGGAATGGTCGTACCAGTTGTGGTGATAAGTAATGTAGAGGCCTTCGGTGGTGCCTTCGGAAAGGCCCAGCAAATTGGACTTGCCGTTATCCCAGAAATGGTTATAGCTGAAGGTGATGTAGGTGGACTTCTTGCAGTCCAGGGCGCCATCACCCTTCACCTGGTCCTTGTCGGAACCGGTATCGCCGTAGAAGAAGTCATTGTTGTGAACCCAGACATACTGGTTGTTCTGCTGGAGGCCGATGTTGTCGCCCTCGGAGCTGTTCACGTTCATGATACCCATGTTGCGGACTTCAACGTTCTGGGCGCTCTTGAGGCGGATGCCCCAGCCGTTTGCGGTAGCGTCGTTACCCACCCCTTCCACAGTGACGTAGGAGTTTTCGGAGCTACCGGTTTCAATCACCATGTCCCCTGCGACGAGGGAGTCGGAGTCCGTCACAGTACCGATGAAGCGGAAGTCCACCGGACGGGTTTCGTAACCCTTCTTCATGCAGTTGAGAATACCCTGGAAGCTCTTGCAAGTAGACTTCGTTCCCTTGGAACTCATGGTCACATCCATGGTCACGTCATTCTTGGTCTTTTCCGTAACGTAGATGATTACGGCACCGCTCTTAAGAGTACCGTCGGCATTGTAGGCCCCGGGAACGCGACCATCGCTGAAACCGAAACCCGCACGGTCATGAGCCTTCACGGTTACGGTCTTTTCTGCGGAAGCGTCTCCATTGTCGGACTTCACCTGAAGGGTATGGGAGCCCGCCTTGAGGCCAAGGACATCGGCACGCATGTAGGAACCGTAGTTACGGATTAGCTGGTTATCGATCGCCTTACCGTCGGCAAGGACGGTATAGCTGGAGGCGCCACTGACGGGAGCCCATTCCACGAAAGCGGATTCCAGCCAGCCTTCGGCGGAATTCACGGTAATTGCAGCAGAGGCTGCGGAAGCGATGCCGAAAACCGCGGCAGCAGAAAGAGAAAGAGTCTTGAATTTCATACACACATCCCATTGTTTTTGTTTTGTTCTCAAAATATAATCAAAGAAATTCAGAAAAGCAACAAAAATTTTATAAAATTTCAACGTTTTAAGGAATTTTCGTTCTCATTTTTATCAAAAATCCGTTTTTTAACTATTTTTCAGCCGATTCCACCCATTTAAAGGTATCTTATTAGTACCACAGGCCCCAAAACAAGCGAGTCTAAAATGGAACCCCTTCAGTTTTTCTCCCTAGCCCAGATGTTTTTCGCAAACTGCGAAAGAGAGGACTTCGGCGGTTGGTACCACCGAAAGGGGGCCCGTTGGGTCCATTTTTCCAGACAAGACCTGAGAATCAAGACTCTACAGCTGGCGCTTGCGTTCCGAGATATAGGTATCCGCCCAGGACAGAGCGTCGGCATCGTAGCAAACAGCTGCCCCCAGTGGTTAATGGTGGACGTAGCGGCACAGCTGAATCACGCAATCACTGTCCCCCTGTTCCCAAACATCTCTACCGAAAATTTCAATTTTCAATGCGACGATTCAGACATCCAGATTCTGGTCGTAAGCGACTTAGAAGAGCTGGATCCGGGCATCCAGAATTGCCTGAACCGATTCAAGGCAGTCATCAGCATTGATTCAAATTCCAAGCTAGCCCCTAACGGCATTTATCTCGACGAACTGTTCAAGGACGGCGTAGAACAGGCCAAGCTTCCGGAATCCTCACACTGGCTAGAAGAACAGTTGCTAAACATCCACCCCGACAACACGTTCTCCATTATCTACACCAGCGGATCCACCGGCAAGCCCAAAGGAGCGGAACTAACCCACAGGAACATCCTGTGCCAAGTCCGCATTTTGCGCAAAGACTACATCGCCCTCCACAAGAAGACCGACGTCTGTCTTGTAGTCCTTCCTGTCGCCCACGTTTTCGAAAGAATGGCAACTTACTTTTACATCTATAGCGGCACAACCGTCTATTTTGCAGACAACCCCAAAAACGCTCCAGCCCTGATTAAGGAAGTACGTCCAACATTCATGACCGTAGTTCCCCGCATCCTGGAACGTATTTACGAAAGCATGACTGCTGCAGGCGAACACAGCACAGGCTTCAAGAAATTCCTTATCAATCAAGCCATACGTACCGCAAAGACAGAAGATCCGGAAAAGAAGCCCAGCATCAGAAAGCGCATTTTCAACAAGTTGGTCTACAGTAAGATGCGAGACGCCATCGGTGGACGCTTCCGCATTATCGTCTCTGGTGGCGGAGCCCTGAACAAGTCCATTTGCAAGTTCCTTTTGAACGTCGGCATTACCGTATGCGAGGGATACGGACTGACGGAATGCTCCCCCGTCGTCAGCGCCAACAAGCCCGGTAAGGTACGCCCCGGCAGCGTAGGCATTCCCCTGCCCTTCCTTGACGTCAAAATAGGCGAAAACAACGAAGTTCTCGTCAAGGGCGACAGTGTATTTAAGGGCTACCATAACAGGCCCGACCTGAATCCGGAAATTTTTACCGACGACGGTTATTTCCGCACGGGAGACCAGGGCTCTTTCGACACCGATGGATACCTTTTCCTGACAGGTCGTATCAAGGAACTTCTGAAAACCAGCACAGGCAAGTACGTGAGCCCCGTACCCATCGAACTGGAAATCAGCAGGCATCCCGTAATCGAACAGGCCTTAGTCATCGCCAACGACCGCAAGTTCGCTTCCGCCCTCATTTTCCTCAATCCGGTCAACTGCAGACGACTTCTGAACGAACATTCCAAGGACTTCGACATCAAGCTAGCCCTGGAATCAAACAGACTCCAGACGGCCATCAGCCGCCATATAGAGCGCGTCAATAAAAAGCTAAACCACTGGGAACAGATCCGCAAATGGACCCTTTTGACAGACGAGCTGACCGTTGAATCCGGTCTACTGACACCCACCCTCAAAATCCGCAGAAAAGCGACCGAAGAGAAATACGCAAACCAGATTGAGGGCATGTACAAGTAGACCCTCAAAACTTTTCTTTTTCGTTTTACTATACTTTAGGCCATGGCATACGTAGCAATGGCCCGAAAGTGGCGCCCTCAGTCTTTTTCCGACATGGTCGGACAGGAACACATCGCAAAAACCCTCCAGAACGCAATTGAAGGAGGTCGCCTCCATCATGCATTCCTGTTTACGGGAACCCGCGGTGTAGGTAAGACTACCAGTGCCCGTATCCTCGCAAGAACACTGAACTGCACCGGAGGCGATCCGCTGCACCCCTGCGGCGAATGCGAAAGTTGCAAGAGCATCCTTTCCGGAAGCTCCATGGACGTTTTCGAAATAGACGCTGCTTCCAACACCGGCGTAGACAACATCCGCGAAGTGATTGAAAAGGTTCAGTATCCTCCCGTTCTTGGCAAATACAAAATTTTCATCATTGACGAAGTCCACATGTTGTCTACCGCAGCCTTCAATGCACTGCTGAAGACCCTGGAAGAACCTCCTGAACATGTAATTTTCATCTTCGCCACAACCGAAGTCAACAAGGTGCTCCCCACCATCCTCAGCCGCGTGCAGAGGTTCGACTTCAAGCGTCTGTCCGTAGAACAGGTTCGTAGCCGTCTACGTTACATCTGCGAACAGGAAGGCATCACCGCCACCGACGAAACATTGGACATCTTCGCAGAAAAAGCCGATGGTTCCATGCGAGACGGCCTGACCTTCTTCGACCAGGCATTCGCCTTTACCGGCAACAACATGGACCCGGATTCCGTACGTAACGTGCTCGGAATTCCCCCGGTCGAACTGTTCTTTACGCTAATCAACGCCATTGAAAGCCACGATCTGAAGACCTGTTTCAAGATGGTGGACGAAGCCTGCAAACGCGGTATCGAGTTCATGCCCTTACTGGACGGCTTCGGTAAGTTCCTGCGCAACTTGCTTTACACCCGTCTGGACGCGTTCACTGCAGATGCTCTGAACCTGACGGACGAGCTTTATTCCAAGTACAAGAGCGCAACTCCTAGTCTCAAGAACGGCGACATTCTGCGAATTTCCAAGATGCTTACCGACCTGCAGGGTTCTTTGCGTTACAGCACCAACCCAAGACTTATGGTGGAAACCACATTCGCTAGAATGGCATGGCTGGACCACTTGGCAGACTTAAGACGAGCTCTGGCAGCCATTAACGACCCCTCCAAAGCCTCAGGTTCCGCCGACCACGAGGCGTTAAAAAAAAAAGTAGCGGAAGTTAGTCAAATGCTGGACGCTTCCGAGGGAGCAGCAAGCGTCCCACAAGAAGCAAATCCCTTTGACGCCATCCAGAATGTTTTCTCCGGAAGTGGAGCCACTTATTCCCGATACGACATCGTATCCGCCTGGGGCTCCATCCGCGCCCGTATTGCTGACGAGGACATCATGTTCTCCGCCACATTAAACGACACACTTCTTGAGGTCGGGAACCTTCAGGAAACGCCGTTTCCCATCTCCCTCACCTACATCGGCGATAACATACAGGATTCCTGGAATTACAAGCAGATGGTGGAAAATCCGGACTACCTGGACCGAGTCAAGCAAATCCTCGAAGACAAACTCCAGACTCCTGTGGCGATTTCTGTCAAGACCCGTACTTACAACGACGAAGAAAGACAGCAAAGGTATCAAGCCACCCTTTCCCCGTTGGAACTGGACCTGCAAAAAGAGCCTGGTTTCCAGAAATTCATGCAGACTTTCAATTGCGAGCTGATTTTTTCCATCAAACCCAAGAAGAAAGTGGAACAGATCCAGGAATCCGAAACGGATTCGGAAATTTCAGACTAGTTTTTTCTACATTACGTTTAAAAAAAAGAGGTTATCACTATGGATATGAGCAAAATGCTGAAAGATCTTCAGAAAATGCAGAGCAAGATGATGAAAGCTCAGAGCGATCTGAAGGCACAGAGTTTCGAAGCTGAAGCCGGCGGCGGCATGGTCAAGGTCGCCATGAACGGTAAGGGCGTGGTCACCATGATCAAGATTAACCCGGACGCAGTGGACAAGGACGACGTGGAAGCTCTGGAAGACCTGATTATGGCCGCCATCAACTCCGCGGTGAAGAAGAAGGACGAAGCAACCCAGTCCAGCATTTCCGACATCACTGGCGGCATGAAAATTCCCGGTCTGATGTAATCAAATTCTTCATTTTTTTGAAAAAAACGGCCATTCCAGGTCTGTTTAAATTTTTGAGGACGCCCCATGGGGCGTCTTTTTTTCATTTCATCCAACAAAAATGAGGGTTCGTCCAATAACCCATCAAAAACCCTTTTAGGAATATGCCATTTTTTCTAAATTTGGGCCGTAAAATTAATTAGGAGTATTATGTTCAGGCAAAAAGCCCTTTCGGCCGTATTGGCCGCAACATTGGCCCTCGGAATGGCCACCCAGACGTTTGCGGGTCAGACATACACCCGTGAAGAGGCCATTAAGGTGGCTCTCGAAAATTCTTCCGACGTCAAATCCGCAGAGGAAGCCTTAACCAAGACCAACGCCCAGGTGGACGAAGGTTACGGCAATGCATACCCCAGCATCGACTTGAGTGCAACTGTCACCCGTATTTTCGGACTCAAGGACGTGAAAAAGTCCTCCGACTTGACCAAAGCAGCCCAGCAAATGGCTATGGGCCAGGACGCAGACGGTCACCCCATGGCAAACGCCTACGACCAGCAGGTGATTGGTCCCGCCCTGGATGGTTTGATTTACGGTATGAAGTCTCAGGGTTATCGCTGGCAGTCTAGCATCGGCCTTACCGCAACACAGGTTCTCTATGCCGGTGGTAAGGTGGGTACAGGTATCGAAATTGCAAAGACCGCCAAGCTCACCAGCGAAATTGCCTTGGAAAACACCAAGAACAAGGTTCGTTACGATGTGGAAGAAGCTTTTGACAACGTAATCATCCTCGACAGTTCCGTTGTCATTACCGAAGAAAGCATCGCTCTTCTCCAGACAGCAGTTGATCTTGCTACCCAATCCTTCCAAAGCGGGTTGGGCAAGGAACTGGATGTGGTCCGCGCCCAGCTGGAACTGGACAACCTGAAGTCCACCCTGGAAGACCTGAAAAAGAAGCAGGTTCTTGCACGTAACGCCATTCTGAATACCATGGGCCTGCCTTTTGACGCAGAAGTCAAGTTTATTGGTGATTTCCGCAATCCGGAAAACGCAACCATGCCGGATACCGCCATGGCAAACGTCCTGAAGCGCCGTAAGGAAATTGCCCAGTTGAAGGCTGCCGAAGAAATCAATTCCAAATTGGTAGAAATCGAAGAAGGCGACTACAAGCCCACTGTGGCTCTGGTCGCAGGTCTCAAGTACTCTAACAACAAGAACGAATTTTTAGACTGGGATGCACCGGACTGGGACGAAAACATCAATAAGTACATCGCCCTCAGCGTCACCATGAACCTCTTCAACGGAAACAAGACCAAGTCTGGCGTAGCACAGGCCAAGTCTGACCTCCGCACTATCCAGCTGAAGCGTGAAACCGCAGAACGCGGATTCCGCCTGCAGATCGAATCCTGCGTAAGCGCCCTGGAAAACGCAACCCAGCAGATTGAAATGAAGAAGCGTTCCCTGGAACTTTCCCAGAAGAACTACGATCTGACCGAAGCTGCATACAAGGTAGGGCGTGAAACCCAGATCAACTACCTGACCGCAAACAACAGCCTCCGTCAGGCAAAGCTGGCCTACACACAAGCAATTAAGGAATGGAATACTGCATACAACGCACTGCTCCAGGCCACCGGTGAATATTAAGAGAAAGAGGAAGAAAATGAATAAGAACGTAACAAAACTCCTTACCATTGCAACAGCAGCACTCCTTCTCGCTGGTTGCGACCTTAAGAAGGACGAAAAAGCTCAGGAAGAAAAGAGCGTAACCACCATCGAAGAAATCCAGAAGCAGAACGGCAAGCCCGCTCGCGTCATTAAGGCGGCCCAGACAAAGCTTACCGATGTTCGAAAGTTCAGCGGCACTATCGAAGGCATGCAGCAGACTTACGCCATTTCCAAGATGAACGATCCTCTCGCAAAGATTAATGTACGAGTAGGAAGCTCCGTCAAGAAGGACCAGGTTCTTGCTGAATACGTTCGTTCTGCAGATAACACCCAGCTGGAACAGACTCAGGAACAGATTGCACTTCTGGAAAAAGCAACCGAGCGTATGCGCGAAGTTTATCAGAAGGGAGGCATCAGCCAGCAGGACATGGATTCCCAGGAACTGCAGCTGAAGATTGCCAAGATGAACCTGGAAACTCTGGAACGTGCAAATAAGATTCTGGCACCTTCTTCCGGTGTTGTCACCGAAATGAAGTTCCAAGTGGGTCAGGTTCCGGGCCAGGGTCCGTTCTGCACCATCGCAAAGCTGGATCAGGTCATCCTGAAGCTGAACATTACCAGCCAGGACATCGGCCTTTTCAAGAAAGGCGCCCAGGCAACCGTATCTGTCAATGGAGAAAAGCTGAAGGGTAAGGTTACCACAATTCCTCTGGCAGCAAATCCCCAGACTCGTTTCTTCCCGGTCGAAGTTACCTTCAACAACAAGGGAAAGAAGCTTCTTCCCGGCATGTACATTACCGCAGACATGGACATGCAGCAGGTCAGTGGCGTAGTCGTCCCGGTTGAAGCAATCGTTTACCGCAATGGCCTTAACACCGTTTGGACCGTGGATGCAGAAGGCAATGCCAAACGTAAAATCGTCCAGGTGGGCGTCCAGAGCAACGGCGAAATCATGATTACGGAAGGCATCCAGGATGGCGAAACAGTCATTGTGGAAGGCCAGTCCAAGATGAACGACGGCGACAAGGTTCTCATCGTAGAATAATCCGGGAGAATTTCTGAATGATTAAGGCAAGTATTTACAAACCAATCACCATGCTCATGGTCATCTTGACCATCGTGGTGTTCGGTATCTACACCTACCGTATGATGGTGGTGGACCTGATGCCGAAATTCGATATTCCCGTTGTGACCGCCGTGGTTGTTTACCCCGGTGCAAGCCCCGAAGAAATCGAATCTACAATCGTGAAGCCCGCCGAAGAACAGGTGGAACTGGTGGACGGTATCGACTACGTGCAGTCCATCTGTATGGAAAACTACGGTATTATTGTTGCCATGTTCAACATGGGCATCAACGTTGACGTGGCTGCAAACGACGTTCGCGCCAAGGTGGAAACGGCTGCAGCAGACTTCCCCGACGCAGCCCAGGCTCCGATTATTTCCAAGGTGGACATTAACGCCTCCGCAATCATGTCCATTTCCTTCACCGGTCCTGCAAACTCTACCGAACTCCGCCAGAAAGTGGAAGACGACATCGAACCTCTCTTCACTTCTGTTCCCGGCGTCGCAAGCGTAGATATCTTCGGTGGTACTACCCGCCAGATTTCTGTGGAACTGGACAAGGATATGCTCAAGAACCGTGGCGTAGACATTGCCACCATGATGGGCATGTACGGCGCATCCAACTTGAACAACCCCGTGGGTGAAGTGATTGGCAAGCGCAAGAATACATCCGTCCGTACTTCCGGTAAGTTCCAGAGCCTAGACGAAATCCGCAATCTTGACCTCCCCACCGCAAGCGGCATTATTAAGCTTGGCGAAGTGGCCAAGGTCAAGGATACCGTCAAGACCATCACATCCGCATCTCGTTTCAACGGCGAAAACTCAGTTTCTCTCGACATTAAGAAGCGTTCCGACGCAAACGTAGTGGAAGTGGCTCAGGGCGTGATCAAGCGCATGAATGAAATCAACAAGACCCTTCCTAAGGGCTTTGAACTTCACCTGGTGTATGACAAGTCTGAAGCTGTTAGCGAATCCATCGACAACGTGATTCAAAACATCATCGTTGCAATTCTCTTGACCTCCGTGCTGTTGCTCCTGTTCCTGGGTAAACTTTCAACCATGTTGATTGCGGCTCTTACCATGCCTATTTCCGTGGTGGGTTCTTTCACCCTCATGTACTTCGCCGGTTTCGGTATCAACATGATGAGCTTGATGGCACTTTCTTCTGCTGTGGGTCTGTTGGTGACCAACTCCATCGTGGTGCTTGAAAACATCAATGCGAAATTGGCTGAAGGTCTTGATCCTAAGGAAGCCGCCTACAAGGGAACTTCCGAAATCATGGTGGCCATTATGGCATCCACCCTTACCAACGTCTGCGTGTTCGTGCCAATCGCCTTCATGAAGTCCATCGTGGGTATTTTCTTCAAGACCTACGGTATGACCATGGTTTTCGCAACGGTCGTGTCCCTCATCATCACCTTCACCCTTACCCCGCTCATGGCAGCCTATCTGTTCAAGGGCAAGAAGCGTGACGAAAACGGCAACATCATCGAAGAAAAGCCAGGCTTCATCGCTCGCTTCTTTGGCGCAATCATGGGAATCTTCCCCGCCATCATGAACGCCGTTCGCTTTATCTACCTCAAGACACTTAGCTTTGCCCTTTCCATTTTCGGTGTGATCTTCCAGGTGGGCGCCCTTGTGGCCATGGTGATGTTCGTAGGCTACATGGCAAAGAATCACATGACCGTGGAACTTTCTCCCCGTCAGGACCAGGGCATGATGGCCGTAACTCTGGAAATGCCTGTGGGTACAAACATCGAAACTACCGACAGCGTAACCAGAATCATTGAAGCCCGTCTGAAGGACATTCCCGAAATCAAGCAGTACAGTGTGACGGTGGGTGGTGAAAACGGCTTTACCTCCGTGAACCAGACCAAGATGCGCTACAAGTTGAAAAAGCGCTGGGAAGGCCGTACTCGTAGTACCGATGAAATCGTGGACTCCATCCGTCCCTACCTGGCAGACATTCCTGACGCCTACATTTCCATCAAGAGTACCTCCGCTTCCGAAATGAGCAACAACTCCGCAGGTGACGTAGTGCTGGAAGTCAGCGGTCTCCATAAGGACTCCGTCATTAAGGCAGCAGACCTTCTCAAGGCAGCCGTTGCCGACAAGATTGAAGGCGTTGTGGAAATCAAGTCCAGCTACGAAGCCGGTAAGCCGGAAATCCGTATGATTCCGAACCGCCAGGCCATGGCAGACTACGGTACAACCGTCCAGCAGATGGCAACCTACAACTACATCGCAGTAAGCGGTTACGAAGCAGGCACCTATACCGAAAACGGTGAAGAATACGACGTCTACTTCCGTATGCAGGAAAAGGACCGAGCATCCCACGCCGACATCGAAGACCTCCCCATGCTCACTCCTAAGGGTTACGTTTCC
Organism: Fibrobacter sp. UWR4; assembly: GCF_003149045.1. Lineage (NCBI taxonomy): Bacteria > Pseudomonadati > Fibrobacterota > Fibrobacteria > Fibrobacterales > Fibrobacteraceae > Fibrobacter > Fibrobacter sp. UWR4. The sequence goes on from NZ_QGDU01000002.1 coordinate 110,781, forward strand.
GCAAAGGAACTCTTCTTCATCGAAGATGGTGCAGGTCCTACCAAGATCGAACGTAAGCGTAAGCGTACTCGAATTGACGTTTCCATGAACTTGCTCCCGGGTCATACTACTGGTGAAATCATGGGCAAGGTTGGCGCTCTCGCTGCAGAAATGAAGGATCAGCTTCCTGAAGGTGTTACCACGGGCTTCGGCGGTAACGCAGACATGCAGAACGACATGGTGGAAGAATTCATTGCAGCAATCATCATGGCAATCCTCATGACCTACATCTTGCTGGTTGCCTTGCTGGAAAGCTTCGCTCAGCCCTTCATCATCATGACCACCATTCCTATGGGTGCAATCGGCGTGTTCCTGGGCCTTATCTTCACCGGCAAGGCACTGTCCATGATCGCCCTTATGGCAATCGTGATGCTTATCGGTGTGGTGGTGAACAACGCAATTCTTTTGCTTGACGAAGCAAACCGACTGCTGCGTACAGGAGCCATGGGTAGACGCTCCGCCGTGATGACGGCAGCCAAGTCCAAGTTCCAGGCAATCGTGCTTGCAACACTTGCTTCCGTTGTGGCACAGCTCCCGCTGGCATTTGCAATGGGTGGTGACGTGGCTGCCATGACCCAGCCCATGGGTATCGCTTCTGTGGGTGGTTTGATTGTGTCCGCAATCCTTACCATGTACTTGATCCCCACCTTCTTCTGGCTTCCCAATGCTCTCTTTAGCAAGGCTAAGAAGGGTGTCAAGAAAGTGGCAAACAAGGTAAAGCGCAGCAAGTAACCTAAAGCTTTAGTACATTAGAGAGAGATAAGCCCGCAGGAGAAATCCTGCGGGCTTTTTTGTTTCCGAGGCGTAGGCTGTTGCATTTTGCAAACAGCCCGAAGCCGAGCGCTGCAGCATGCAAAAGTCTTTGCATGTTATAACCGAGGCGCAGTCTGTTGCATTTTGCAAACAACTTTTGTCACGCAAGGAAAATCTTCCTTACTAGCTTTGCGCACTATGGACAAATTATGCAACAACATTTTTATACAGCAGGAAAATGGATTCTGCAAGGTTTTTCTGGAAAACGAATTTGACGAATTTCTTCTGGAAAAAATCCGACACGAATACAATCAGAGGGTGATTCCCGTTAAAGCAAGTAAAGCAGAGATTAGCCGTTTGAATCGAGCCCGAAACAAGGAAAATGACCAAGAAATCATCAGACAATTGGAACCAGGAAAAAAAGATTCCTCCTGGGAATCGGCTCCCATTATCAACCTGGTAGATAACCTGCTGGAGAACGCACTGGACGCAGGTGCATCCGACATCCACATTGAGCCACAGGAAAACGCACTCAGAATCCGTCTGAGACAGGATGGAATGTTAAAGGATTTCAAGACGTTGCCTTCATGGCTAGCAGAGCCCATCTTGATTCGTCTGAAAATTCTTGCCGAGGTAGACATTACCGACAGGCGTATTCCTCACGACGGAAGCTTCACCTTCGCAAGTACCTACGGTCCCGTCAACATCAGGTTAAGCACCCTGCCCATACAGGATGGCGAAAAATGCGTTCTAAGGTTGTTACCTCGGCAAGACGCCACCAAGGAACTTCTGCTAGAAGATCTTATCAAGAGCAAGCCCCAAGTAGATTTTCTCCGGAAGGTATTCCATAGTCCTCAAGGTCTATTTCTCATTACAGGTCCCACGGGCAGCGGGAAGACAACCACCCTACATACCGGACTGCGAGAAATAATCCACCAGCAAATCAATGTTACTACCATCGAAGATCCAGTGGAGTATGTGCTAGAAGGCGCTAACCAGGTGCAGGTAAATGAGAAATGTGGTTTTACCTTCCCTACCGCCCTGCGTTCCATTCTAAGACAGGATCCAGACGTCATCCTCGTTGGCGAAATTAGGGACCAGGAAACCGCCCAGATTGCCATGCGGGCAGCCCAGACAGGTCACTTGGTACTTTCCACACTCCACACAAACAGCGCAGAAGCAGCATTCACCCGGCTTCAGGATCTTGGAGTAGATTCATCTTGCATCAAGGACGCTCTACTAGGCGTCATGTCGCAACGTCTGGTACGAAAATCATCTGCAATACCCGGCGTATATTCGGGACGATTGGCCCTGACGGAAATCATCCGCGGGGACGGAACCCTTATAGACGGATGCCTAAAGGACTGCGCCAGCAAGGCAATTGAACAAGGTTTTACGGACTCTCAGGAAATAGAGCACATATTAGGCTCTGTTTAGAACACTCGACTATACATCCTGACGATTTTTTTACAAACCTTTTCTATATTGCTCGGTATGAAATTATCCGATAGGACATTAGGCTATCTTTCGCTCATTGCATTGATATTCATCTTTGCCTTTGTAGCGTTGGAAATGCTTGAGGCGCACCAGAAATCCACCTCCACAATCCTGGTGGATTTTGACGAACTGGGATCGCTCCAGCCCGAAGACTTGGTGGTTGTCCGCGGATTTACAGTAGGAACCGTAGGCAAGGTTGAATGGCTTGGAGACCGGGCCCGAATCCAGATCAATTTTGACGAACCCGTCATTCTTCGCGAAGGTACCCGCATCGTCAACGTAAACTACGCCATTATGGGCCAGCGCCGCGTGGAAATTTTCCCGTCCAAGGAAGGCAATCGTTATCCCGACGATTATATCTATACGGGAACTTTTGAGCCGGGCATTGCCGAAGTCCTCCGCTACATCGAGGATGTGAACCAGCAGCTGACCGCAGTCCGCGAAATGGTCCACCTGGTAGTCGACGGAGACTCCACACATCCTTCAGCACAGCAAGTCTTCGAAAACATCATGGGCACCGTTGACGGAACCCTGGAAAGCGCAGACAAGTTGATCACTTCCATGCAGCCCACCATCAATCATCTGTTCAAGCAAGTCAATACAGCAAGCAGTGAATTGATTGAAGTCGCCAACCAGGCAGATACAGCAGTGCAAGTCGCAACTCAGGCCGTCAACGCAAAACTGCAGGTTGCAGAAGACGCCATCAAGACCATTTCCGAAGGCGCACAAAAGACCAACCAGTTAATGATTGACATCGAGAACGATTCCACCTTCAACAAATTTTTCAAGTCCACGGAAACCATGGAACGAATTACCGACATGGTTGCCAAGGCAAGAGACCTTATTGCGGCCATCGACTCCAAGAATATTTCAGTTCGTGATGAAAACGGCAATCCAGTCACCCTCCTTACCTGGAAGGGGATTAACCTAATCGGAGAAACCGCACGCGAAAAAGCCCGAAAGCGCGCCGAAAAGGGCGAGAGCCTTCCCGAATAGCAAGGAAATCGGTTCTAGATGGATCTTTCCAACCTACCCAAAATGGGTCCGAAAAGTCTGGACGCCCTTAGAGCCGCAGGCATTGTATCCCTGTCGGATTTTCTCTACAACATTCCCCGCACCTACCTGGACCAGACCAAGGTTTCCAAGATTGGAAATCTTCATGCGGGAGAGCGCGTCGTACTGATCGGAAAGATTATCCGTGCGGGAATTATCCGTGGCCGCTCCAGCAGGTTCGTTGCCACACTTGCGGACGGGACAGGCGAAATTTCCCTTACATTTTTTCAGGGATACAGCTACCACAGTCGACGGATCCAACCAGGCACACACTGGCTAGTATCCGGCATTGTCGGGGAATACCGCGGTTTCCAGATGACCCATCCGGACATGCAGCGATTTGACGAGGACGAACAGTTCTCTGGACAAATCCTACCGGTCTACCCCATGACAGAAGCCATGGTCAAAAGCCGTATTTCCCAGAAGGCTCTGCGAAACTGGTACAAGCTGGTATTCAACTTTCCATCCCTTACATTACCAGGACTTTGCCCCAAGGCATTGACGGATTACCTTCATTTCAATTCTGTCCTTACGAACTTGAAATCGCTGCACCTGCCGGTGGACTTCAATCAGATACGCAACGCAAAACAGCAACTAAAAATTCTGGAGTTACTTCCCTTCTGCCTCCGCATGGTGAAACGTCGTGAAAGCCAGATGCTCCGCGGACATGAACGCCAGGTGGATTTAGGTCTTGTAATGAAGGCGAAGTCCGAGCTTCCCTTCAGCCTTACCGATGGTCAGGAACGAGCACTAGATCAGATCGTTGCAGGACTAAACGGCAAGAGACAATTCCACGCCCTGCTACAGGGGGACGTTGGCTGCGGAAAAACCGTCGTAGCCATGCTCTCCATGCTAGCCGTCTGTGGCTCCGGAGAGCAAAGCGCTCTTATGGTTCCGACAGACATTCTGGCCAGACAGCACTACAAACAAATGAAGTCAGTCTTTGAAGCCGCAGGCATGCGCGTAGAACTGTTAGTAGGCGCCACACCCGCAACAGAACGTAGGGCTATTCTAGGAGAACTCCAGATGGGGCTCTGCCAGGCGGTCATTGGTACCCACGCCTTATTTTCCAGGGACGTTGAATTTGCAAAACTCGGTTTCGTGATTATCGATGAACAGCATCGCTTTGGCGTCGGCCAGCGAGAAGCGTTACTTGCCAAGGGCGAATACCCCGACATGCTGGTCATGAGTGCAACACCCATTCCAAGAAGCCTGGCAAAGACCATGTATGGGGACCTGAAGGTCATCTCTATCAAGGAAAAACCTGCAGGACGAAAACCGATCAAGACGCGCCTTGTTCCTGCAGACAAACGTAACGACATGAAGAAATTTATCGCCAACGAAGCGAAGAACGGGAACCTGTGTTACTGGATCGTGAGCAAGGTGAATAATTCCGAAAAGGATACAGAGGGAGTGCCCGCCCGTAGCGTGGACGACGTCGTCCATGAACTTCGTGCATTCGACAAGACTTTGGTAGTGGAAGGCATCCATGGGCAAATGGACGAAGCTGTTCGTGACGAAACCTTAAAGCGCTTCGCTGCAGGACAAGTTCACATTCTTGTAGCCACGACCGTCATTGAAGTTGGCGTGAACGTACCTCAGGCAAACGTAATGGCCATCGATTCACCGGACCGTTTCGGGCTTGCGCAGCTCCATCAGCTTCGAGGTCGTGTTGGTCGCGGCGATGTCCAGGCTTGGTGCTTCCTCATGATGCCCGAAGGAGATGCGGCTGAAAACTCCGTGGAACGCCTGACCCAATTCAGTCATACAGATGATGGATTTGAAATCGCAGAGTTGGACCTCGCCACCCGTGGTGCAGGCAATCTGGAAGGTAACGAACAAAGTGGCAGCTGGGTGTTCCGCTGGTTTGACTGGATTCACGACCAGGAACTCATTTCCCAGACATTGGAAATGGCGGATCACATCTTGAAAGATGGGGAAAGCTTTAACGATGACGCCCGGGAAAAGATTCAGCTCTGGTACCAAGAGAAGCCTTCCGCCAACGAAGACGGAATTCACTAAAAAACTCCCGTGTTTTTTAGATCAACTGGGTCATAGTGCCAATTACAAGGGCACATAGCACGACATTCAAAAAGAAGAACGTACGGCGGACAATAATGTAGAACAGGGGTAGCCACTGGAGCATATTGTCCATAGGGGCGACCAGTTCCTTAATTCCCAGAAAGACGCTAATCAGTCCTGTAATGATCAACATCATTGCGCCAATATAATAGCCTTCACTCCATACCATAATGGTCAGGGCCACTCCAAAAATCATGGCGATAATGCCAATGATGATTTCAATGCGCAGGATGATGTTTTTCCATTCTTTTTTAGCGATCATAGGATGGAATTTAGCAAATACCGACAACGCAATCCCCATACAAAATTCATATTCGAGATAAAAAGGCTTCTTCCGATTTGTAATAAAAATGTAAGTTTTATGAAAGTTTTTTATCTAAGAAAAGAATTAATTTTGTTAAAAATTGCTTACAAAGGAGTATGTATGGTTACAAATTGGGTAAAAACGGCCGCCTTAGTCGGTCTTACCGCATCCAGCCTTTTTGCAGGCGGTGCAACAACCAATAACAACCACTCCGCCGCCTTCCTCCGCAGCGTTGCAAGAAACGCAACTCTGGAAAACGACGCCCCCTACTATAACCCCGCAGGAACCGCCTTCATGAAAGACGGTTTCCATCTTTCCCTTTCCAACCAGACCTTCTGGCAGGGCCGCACCATCACCACCGAATCGCCCCTTTTCAATGATGGCGAAAAGAAATACAAGGGCAACACCTTTGCGCCCTTCATGCCAGGCGTTCACGCCACATGGCACTACGGCAACCTTGCCCTTTCTGCAACCGTCGGTATTATCGGTGGCGGAGGATCGTTGAATTTCAAGGACGGCATTCCCTCCTTCGATACCCAGCTGGCCGCTCTCCCCATGATGCTTACCCAGGCAGGACTTCCCACCACTTCTTACGAAGCTGATATCAAGCTGGAAGCAGAATCCTACCAGGTGGGTGTGACCTTGGGCGCAGCCTACCAGTTTGCAAACATGTTCAGCATCTACGCCGGTGGCCGCCTTACCTACTCCTACAACAATTACCAGGCAAGCCTCTCCAACGTAAAGTTCAATCCAAAGGTCGACGAACTGGGACTTGACGGCAAGATGGTCGAAGCCGCAGCAACCTTCAACAAGCTTTCCGAAGCTTTAGGCGAAAAAGCCGAACAAGCCAATTCTGCAGCCGAACAGTACGAAAAGGCTGGTGACAAGGCCACCGCAGCAGGCTACGCAGCAGTCGCAGAAGAACTCGCTGCAAAGGCCGAAGCCATGGCAGGCTACGCCTACGCCGTCGGCGACAAGGAACTGGATGTGGAACAGGAAGGTTTCGGTTTCGCCCCGATCTTTGGTGCAGCCTTCAAGTACAAGCGCCTGACCATTGGCGTCAAGTACGAAATGAAGACCGATATCGAAATGGAAAACGACACCAAGAAAAACGAAGTGGGCATGTCCGACTTTGATGACGGCAAGAAGGATCATGCAGATGTTCCCGCGGTCCTGGCCCTCGGTTTGACTTACTCCATTTTGGATAACGCCCGAATTTCCTTCGGTTACAACCTGTGGTTCGATGAAGACGCCGACCTTACCGGAAATTCCGAGGATTTCCTTGGAAACAGCCATGAATTCATGTATGGTGTCGAAATCGACTTCTTCAAGCGCTGGACCATTAGCGGTGGCCTCAACATATTCCGTTGCGACCGTACCGACGATTACGTCAGCGACTTGAGCCAGTTGCTGAACACGACTACTTTCGGTCTCGGTTTCGCATACCGCGTCAACGACCATATCAGAATCGATGTCGGTTACTACCACACCATCTACAACGACGATACGGATAAGGAATCCTACGGTCTTAACACCTACGAACGCACCAGCCGTGGTTTCGGCATCGGTGTAGACCTGGACTTCTAAGCCGTCACGATCAGACGTCCATAAAAAAACCTCCGACCCGGAAGTCGGAGGCTTTTTAAATTCAAGGGGCAGTTATAAGCCGGGTTTTGTACCTCTTGCGAGGCGATGACCATCTCTCTGGACGAACTGTTACCAGCCGCCTCAAGCGACCTACCCGGATATCCAACAGGCACGAGCCGCACCTGGTCCTTTCGGACGGATTCCTGCTTGGTCTTGCACCGGATGAGGTTTACATTGCCACCCCTGTCACCAGGAATGCGGTGAGCTCTTACCTCGCCATTTCACCCTTACCCGCTTGCGCGGGCGGTATAATTTCTGCTGCACTTTCTGTCGCGTTACCGCGCCTGGACGTTATCCAGCATCCTGCCCTACGGTGCCCGGACTTTCCTCCAGTCTGAATTTCTTCTCGCCGGCGGCCATCCGCTGCCCACTTCAAATATAGAAACAACAGGCGTTCATTGCAATTCTCTTAAAAGCCATTTTTCTATATTGGAGCCCTAGTTAGGATTCTTTATGCGTCATTTATCACTTGGAATACTCTTGGCTTCTGTAGCAATCGCCTTCGCACAGGACGATTCAACGTCCAACACAACCGAAAGTATTGGCACAGCCAAAATTGACGACATCCAGTTTGAAATCGGAGACGCCTTCGACGATTCCAAATACCATACCAAGTATGATAAATGGGTTTACGACATCCTGAATGTCCTCCATATCGAATCCCAGGAATCCACCATCCGCAAGTTGCTGCTCTTTGATCCGGGCGACACCATCGACAGCCTCAAGATTATTGAAGCGGAACGATTCCTGCGAGCCCAAAAGTTCCTCTCAGACGCAAGCATTACAGTCGTAAACGAAAACGGCAGGAACATTGCCAAGGTCAAAACCAGCGACAACTGGACCCTTACCCCTCTCATCGGGCTAAATCATCCCGGAAACGAATGGACCTACGGCATTGGCGTTCAGGAAAGCAACTTTCTTGGTTTAGGCAACAAGATCGGTTTCTACTACGGCCATGACGAGTTGCGAGACATGTACCAGTTGGAATACGGAGCACCCCATTTCCTATTCCGCTACAACCAGCTGGACATGCTTTATAGCTACAACACGGACGGATACCTCATCAGCGGCATGATGAACATGCCGTTCCTGAGCCGAAGCAAGAATCAATGGGCATATACTGTTGCTGGTCTCAAGAGCTTGAGTTTTGCACACGTTTACGGAAGTGGCGACATGCCCATGGGCGCGGTCCCCTACCAAATCAAGGCTCCCGCCGATTCCCTTTCGAAATACCTCAAGAAATACAAGCGTTACAACGGAAAAGAAACCGTCGAACTGATGAAGGTCGAAGACTTTAGGGACGACTCCCTAAGCATCCATCTAGCACGTTCCTTTGGAGGAGCCCATCGCAAGCTCTATCTAGGCGCCACCTATGACTACAGGCGCACCACTGCCGTAGACGGCAAGATGTTCCGTTACATCTTTAGGGACGGAAATCAGACTTACGCGCTGGACTCAGCAACAGCCTGGAACGAATGGCTTCCCGACGTCAAGGATTCACGACCGGGTTTCTACCTAATGATCAACAACTTCCGTTACGAAAAAATCAAGAATTTCCATAACGTCAAGTGGACAGAAGATATCCAGAAAGGCTACAGTTTAAAGTTCCAATTATCCAAGAACTACGAACAGCTAGCATCCAACAACAACGACATCCGCATGGATTTCTGGGGAGACATGTACCTGGGAACAGGTATGCATCACCTGACCCTGCAGTCCAATGCACGTTTCTATCTGGACCACGGCAAGCAACACGACTTTTACGGAAAACTGAACGGAGAATACATCTTTCATCCCACCAACGCTTTGTCAACAGCAATCAAGGGAGTCATCGACTTCTATGAAGACACTCCCTATGGCATTCAGCTTTCTTTAGGCGGAGCCGATGGATTCACTGGTTTCCCCGTCTGTTACTATACAGGACAGGCTCGTGTGTACGGATCCATTGAGCAACGTTGGTTCCCCAATTTCGAAGTGGCCACACTTGTACCCGTATTCACGCTATACGGAAGCGTCGGTGAAACCGCCTGGGACTTTGACGATATCAATCGCAAGGATTTGATTTACGTTCTTGGCATCGGCGCACGCTTTGTCCAGACAAAGTCCATTAGCCGTATTATCAACAAGGCGGACGTAAGCGTACCCCTAAACGGAGCTCGTAAGGGAGACATCCACTACTCCATCACGACCGCTTACACCCTCTAGCATCCGTAGGGAAATGTGATTTGTTGAACAATCGGGGCACTTTCCCAATATTTTTTTACAAAACTTGCACGTTCATTGTAACATTTTGCCCATTTTTTCATATTTTATGAAAAAAAAAATCAAGATTTTGTCCCTTTAAGGATTATTCGACATCATGCGTATTTTTACAAAGTTGATCAGTTTTGCCGCATTTGTTGCAATCGCCGCAGGCGTGTCCAACGCACAGCTCGCAGTCGAACAGCCTGCAGTTGACGTAAAGTTGATGCAGGATTCCACAACGAATCAGCCTATGAAGATGGACTTTTCCAAGCCTCTTACCGGCATTAGCGATCCAGGCATCCTGTTCAGCCACTTTTCCAACCGTCCCCTGCTGATCTACTATTTCAGCCCAAAGTGTCCCCACTGCCAGCGCCATATGCCGGAAATCCAGGACCTGATGAAGGAATATGAAAAGGACGGCCTGACCGGCATCGCCATCGGTCTCGGCGGAGGCATCAAGAAGAACGACATTAGGCTGTTCATCGACCAGTACAAGGTGGTCATTCCCGTTTTCCAGGACGCAGACTATAAGTTCGCTCCCGTATACGGCACCGGCTATATTCCCGTTGTCTATCTGGTCAACAAGGATGGCACCTTCTACCGCTATGAAACAGTCAATGACGCAAACATCAAGGACATGCGCAGGAAGATTTCTACCATGCTGAAGAAGTAGGCTAAATAAGCCCGGATTATTTTCGAGGGAGCGCTTTCGCGCTCCTTTTTCTTTTTGGGCAAGCTTGATTTTCCGCATCCCTTCGGGGAACCTAACGGGATTCTGCCAGCCTATAAGGCTGGCAGCAGTTTCTACGGCTCGGCAATGCGAACACAAGTGTTCGCGCTGCACTCGCCTTACGTAACTGTCGAACCTGTGGGTTCTTTCAACACCTGAGAGTACGAAAAAGGCCACCCCTTAGGGCGGCCTTTTCGTACTCGAGGCGGGATTCGAACCCACGACCCTCTGCTTAGAAGGCAGATGCTCTATCCAACTGAGCTACTCGAGCCTATACTTCCAGTAGAAGTTGGGCTACAATATAGTAAAACTTTAAACAAACTTCAACTCGCTTTATCAAGTCTATTATAGCTAAAAACTATCACTAGCCATACGGATTTTCGTACTACACAGAACCCGTCACATTTTCCTATATTACGCGCCATGAAAATCGTTGATATTCTCAAGCAAGATAAAATGAGCCTCTCCTTCGAAGTGTTCCCTCCCAAGAAGGAAACCAGCTTCGAAAGCGTTAAGAACGCCACCGAATCCATCGCAGCCCTCGGCCCCGCTTTTATGAGCGTCACCTATGGTGCCGGCGGCGGCGTCAGCCAGTACACACTTGAAATCGCCAAGAACATCAAGCAGAAATTCAATGTTCCTATGCTGGCCCATCTGACTTGTGTCTCCAGCAGCAAGGAAACCGTAAAGCAGCGCATTGACGATATGAAGGCAGCAGGCATCACCAACGTGATGGCCCTCCGCGGCGACCTCACTCCGGAATTGATCGCCAACGGTCGAACCGACTGCGATTATCAACACGCCATTGAGCTGGTCCGCGAACTGAAGGAAAGCGACGGAGACTTCTGCATCGGAGCAGCCTGCTATCCGGAAAAGCATCCCGAAAGCGCAAACCAGCGTGAAGATATCCAACATCTTAAGGAAAAGGTGGACGCCGGAGCCGACTTCCTCACCACCCAGATGGTATTCGACAACAACCTGTTCTTCAACTTTCTATACAAGTTACGTGAAGCAGGCGTCACCTGCCCGGTTCTCCCCGGCATTATGCCCATTACCAATGCCAACCAGGTGGAACGAGCCATCAAGCTTTCCGGCTCCTTCATGCCCCAGCGTTTCAAGTCCCTGGTGGACAAGTTCGGAAGCGATCCTGAAGCCATGAAGCAGGCCGGCATCATTTACGCCAGTGACCAAATTATCGACCTGTACGCCAACGGCATCACCAACGTTCACGTCTACTCCATGAACAAGCCGGACGTGGCCGAAGGCATCTTACGCAACGTTTCCGCCATTCTCGGCAGGAACTTTATCGCATAAAAGTTCGATTACAGCCTGATTTTCATGAAAATCCCCCCATTATTCCAATTTGGGGGGATTTATTTTACTTTATAGGCAAAATAAAAGTTTGTTTTTTCCAAATTCAAATTATATATATTGTCAATGAAACCGCCCCTAACGGGCGAAAAAGGATGAATATGATCTCTTATACCGACGCTTACAAGATTGCAGCCGAAATTCACAAGGACCAGGTGGACAAGGCTGGCGGCCCCTACATTGATTTTCTTCAGAATGTTGTAGACAACCTTAAGGCAAAGGGCGAAACCGAGGAAGTGCAAATCCTTGCACTGCTTCAGGATACCACAACCGCTTCTGCCAAGAAGACCGCAGCAGACCTTGTCCAGATGGGTGTTCCCGCCGACATAGTGGCAAAGATCGAAAAAATGACTTATCGCAAGAACCAGAGCTGGATCGACGAATACAGCTGCAAGCTGATGGCCCAGGGCGTCCCCGCTGAAGAAGCCACCTACGAAGCCCGCGAAAAGGAATTCGTAAAGTTCGCCGAAAGCCTGAAGGACGACCCCATCATGGCAAAGGCCAAGGCAGCCATCCTTACCACCCTTCTGGAAGACAAATATATCCGTCGTAATGAACGTCGTGAGCTTAAGACCAAGTTCCGCCTGAAGAAGTATCAGGCTGCAATCGAAGCTCTGAACACTTAATTCAGCTAAAATACGGATTTTATCCTATAAACGAGAGTCGAGGCAATCGCTCTCGTTTTTTTATCCGGAAATCCTATAATTTTTGTGTGAATTGCACGGCTTTTTGATTAAAACACACAAAAATAACTTTCCAAAAACGTAGCTTTTGCTAAATTTACCCCGTCAAAACCAGATGGTTTTGCAAAACTATATATAAGGAACATTATCATGGCTAATAAGGTCTATAACTTTAGCGCAGGCCCCTCTGTCCTGCCCGAACAAGCACTCAAGGAAGCTTCTGAAGCATGCATCGACTATGCAAACTCCGGCATCAGTATTCTCTCCATGAGTCACCGTTCAAAGCCCATCGAGAACATGTTCCTCGAAACTGAACAGCTTCTCCGCGACCTCATGGGTATCCCCGCCAACTACGATATCATTTTCCTCGGCGGCGGCTGCTCCCTCCTGTTCTGCATGATGCCTATGAACTTCCTCCCGGCCGACGGCGTTGCCGACTACACCGACACTGGTGTCTGGGCAAACAAGGCTCTCAAGGAAGCTAAGCAGTTCGGTAACGTTAACGTTGCTTGCTCCACCAAGGCTGATGTGTACAACCACATCGACAAGAACCTGCAGCTCTCTGACAACGCAACCTACCTCCACGTTACCGCCAACAACACCATTTACGGTACCGAATGGCACAACTTCCCGAAGCCCAAGTCCGGCTTCCTCATGGCTGACATGAGCTCCGACTTCCTCGCCCGCAAGGTGAACGTGGAAGACTTCGGCGTGATCTACGGCGGCGCTCAGAAGAACATCTCCTGCGCAGGCGTTACCGTTTCCATCATCCGTAAGGACTTGCTCGGCAAGGTCGATCGTCAGATCCCCACCATGCTGAACTTCAAGACTCATCTCGACGAAAAGACCGGCGTGAACTCCATGTTCAACACTCCTCCGGTATTCGCAGTCTACACCATGAACCGCACCCTCAACTGGCTGAAGCAGATCGGCGGTGTTGACGCTATCGAAAAGATCAACCGCGAAAAGGCTGCTCTCCTTTACAGCGCCATCGACAACTCCAAGGTGTTCGTCGGTACCGCTGCTAAGGAAGACCGTTCTCTCATGAACGTTCCCTTCGTATTCAACCGCGAAGTTGTTTCCGAAGAAAAGGATGCAGACATGGCTAAGGACTTCATCGAATTCGCAAAGTCCAAGGGTCTCGTCCAGATCAAGGGTCACCGTTCTGTTGGCGGCTTCCGCGCTTCCATCTACAACGCAATGCCCATCGAAGGTGTCCAGGCTCTCGTTGACTGCATGGGCGACTACGAAAAGAAGATCTTGGGCTAAAGCTAATTAGGCGCGAGGCTCCAGGTTTCTGACTCGAGCCCAAAAGTTCAAAAGGTTAAAGGATTCGTCCTTTAACCTTTTTTTCTTTATCCTTTCTACATCCCGCTTCGTCCTTCATCCAGCCAACTTCCAACTGTCTACTTCCTACTGCCTACCGTCTACTTCCTACTGCCTACCGTTTACTACATTTACTCCTATGAATACCGCTTTTTATGTTTTTATGAAGTTGCTGCCCAAGAACGCAGCCAGCCGAGCCTTTGGCGCCCTTACCCGTTTGCGCATTCCTTTCCTTAGCGCGAAGGCTCGAGACCTGTTTTGCAGCTATTACAAGCTGAACATGGAAGAAGCGGAATATCCTCTGGAACATTACGCAAATATCGGTGAACTTTTCATCCGCCATCTGAAGCCAGGCGCACGTCCCATTGCAGAAACCGAAATTGTAAGCCCTGTAGATGGCGTACTCTCCCAGACCGCGGTCTTCGATGACAACCCCCAGTTGATCCAGGCCAAGGGTAAGACCTACACCCTGAAGTCCCTCCTTCGCGACGGGGAATTGGCAAAGAAGTTTGAAGGCGGAGCCTTTGCCACCATCTACCTGGCACCCTTTAACTACCACCGCATTCACTGCCCTGCCAAGGCAGAAGTCATCGGCGCAAGCTACTGCCCGGGAACCCTGTGGCCCGTCAACGTAGGCAGCGTGGAACGGGTAGAAGGCCTCTTCAGCATTAACGAACGTCTCACCAGCCACCTCCGTCTGGAGGACGGTTCCGAGATGCTAGTCGTCAAGGTGGGCGCCACCAACGTGGGACGTATCGGTGTTTCCTACTCCAAGAACCTGCTGGTGAACGCCGGCAAGCTCCCCCGCAACAAGAAGCGTCACGACTGGACTCCCAAGAAAAAGATTGAAATCGAGAAGGGTGGCGAACTGGGCCGTTTCGAAATGGGCAGCACCGTCATTCTCGTGGTGGACAAGAAAATCCGTGAACGCAACCCGGAACTGTTCAAGAACCGCGTGGGCCAGGCCGTCAAGGTGGGCGAAGCCCTCTAGCCTTTACAGCAGTTCCTTTCGTCCTGTATTTTATAAATCCGTCCCATGATTTCTGCAAAGAGATTCGCCCAAAGCGAGGCCGCCCTTTTCAAGGCCACCCAGGACTTCGTCCAGTCCTTTGCAGATGTGACGGACCCCATCATCTTCATATCCGGAAAGGCGAAGACGGTCCAGGCCAGAATCGCCTGGACAATCTTGGGCAGTACCCTCTTTCAGGGAATTTCCTATACGGATATGATGAAGTTGCTAGGCGCCCTCTATAACGCCTTCCCCGAAGAAAAGCTCTGGACCTTACCGGTCCCGAAAGAAGATCAGCTGATGGCAGTCGCCCACCAGGTTTTACAGGGCAAGTCTTGGACATTGATGGAACACCTGCCTGGCATTTTCTGGAGTGTGGGAAGTTTCGTACGACACCACCAGAAAGAGGGTAGCGACCTTACCCAGTGGGCCTCCAGCCGAAATGCGGAAGAAATCTGGCGAGACTTAGGCGAAGTCTACTTTATGGGAAAAGGCAAGCCCCGACCCAAGGCAGCAGCAACCATCTACCGACTGGTATCTCCCTTCCCTCTGGGACTTGGACTGACCCTAGAGAGTTCGCCCAAGATGCCGCCTATCCCGCTGTCCATGGGGGTTAGACGTTACCTTTCCATTCTCGGGCCCGGCAAGTACGAGAAATTTTCCGAGCTGACCCCCGACGAAAAGTACAGGATGGCCCAGGACGTTTTTCGCGAACTGTCTTCCAAAACACCGAACGTAGCCGCCCACGGTCTTCAATTCTTTTTGGAAAGCGGTACCAAGGAATTTATCTGTAGGGACCACTTCAAAACCTGCAAGGCGTGTCCCTTCTACGAATATTGCAAGTACGCCATCCAGAAATAAAACGGACCGTCCTGAAAAAAGCTAAATTCTCTGCGTATGAAAAAACTGCTTCCGATCCTCGCCATTTTTGCACTGCTGTTCAGCGGTTGTAAGGAGGAGCAGATTGTCCCCATCGATTACGAAGGTGTTTCCTACAAAGGCATCCGTCCGGTTATCGCCCTGGTGGACTCTTCCGAGAACAAGATCGCCCACGTAAAGAAGGAAATCAACTACAAGTACCCCGTGTTGGTAGGCGACACCTTAAGCGTGCAGATTCTTGAATTCGAAGGGGATGTTTACGCCCTGGATTATTACCTGAACAGCGGTCGATTCCAGGGAAGCGCCCCCATCCTTCGCGGAGACTACATCGAACAGACCATCCGCGCCGATTCCAAGATTTTCATTTTCAACCACGATAGTTTCCGCCGTTACGAACGTAGCGACCTGGAAGCCTACGTCCGTTCCTTCCCGGAATACCGAGGCGGATTCCCCCAGGAATTCCTGAGCCTCCCCTTCGACAAGCGGGTTACAGGTAAAGTGTCCATCCAGACCAAGTTCTTTATGGGAATTCCCTCCACCTTCCCCGTTCTGGTCCAGGGTTACCAGGCCGATGGACTTCAGTGGAACGTGGCCCGCAGCTGGAACGTCGTGGAGCAGGATCATTTCGACCAGTGGGCAGCCGGATTGAAAACCGTCAAGCCCCAGGGAATCTACCCTCAGAAAGACTGCATTTACTTTTCCCCCGGAGAAGGGATTCAGGGTATCGCCTCTAGGCTGGCCGGGGGCCGCATTGTGGTCATCTGGGGATATTTAGACTGGTTTGACTTGGAAAGGAAGTTCTTCACCGCAAGCGACCGCATCTACGAAGCACGTTTTTAACTATATTAAAATCATGGCTATTGAAAAACTCGCAGAAACTCTTTTGGAAAAGCTCCGTTTCATCACCAAGGCAGAAACGGTTATCGGTAACCCCATCCAGGCTGGTGAAGCAACCATCATTCCCGTAAGCCGCGTCTCCGTTGGTTTCGGCTTTGGCGGTCACCAGAACAAGGGCGACACTTCCGCCTCCGGTGGCGGCGCTTCCGTAGAACCGGTAGCCTTCCTGGTCATCAATGGCGAAGACGTCCGTATTATGCCTATTACCAAGGATAGTTCTCTGGCATCCAAGGTCATGGATATTATTCCTGACGTGGTGAACAAGTTCAGCAAGAAGAAGGAAGACTAATCCTTCACCCATGCCGAACTGGATTCAGCATCGAAAGCCCGGTCTTAACGCCGGGCTTTTGTCTATATTTAGGCCATGAAGTTTTTAATCCAGCGTGTAACAAACGCCCAGGTGGACATTGACGGGGAAACCGTCGGCAAGATCAACAAGGGCTACATGATCCTCATCGGAGTCGGAGAAGAAGACACCAGGGAAGAGGCGGACCGCCTCATCCGCAAGATGCTGAACCTCCGTATTTTCGCCGACGAAAACGGGAAGACCAATCTTTCTATCAAGGACGTGAACGGCGAACTCCTGCTGGTATCCCAGTTTACCCTCTACGCCAACTGCAACAAGGGAAACCGCCCTACGTTCAATGGAGCAGGCAATCCTACTTTGGCCAACGATCTTTACGAGTACATCATTGCGGAATGCAGGAAGGAAGTGAAAGTCGTAGAAACGGGACGATTCGGCGCAGACATGCAGGTAAGCCTCACGAACGACGGTCCCTTCACCATTATGCTGGAGTAATGGTGAGGCAAGTTCTCATTGACTTCACCAACCTTATAAGACGGTAAACATGAAGAAAAAGACTTTCATCGCGTTAGTTTCCACGCTTTTCACGGCATTGATTTTCACGTCTTGCGCTGGAGTGAACGACATGAGGGGCGGTTCCGCCGGCAACGCGGGCGGTGATTCCAGCATGATGGATACGCCCTGCGAGGAATGCGGAAAACGTGGCGACATCGAACTGAAAATCACTGACGAAATTTACTACAGGGAATGGAACCAGGCCGCCTACAGCCGCATGGATTCTACAGCCGTCGTAGGCGTTTTCCCGGCGTTGAAAGTCACTGCTGCCCGACCCGAGACTTGCAAGTTCTGCCATAGCTATAGCGCGGATGCGTTAGACTTTGACTTGGCCCGAGTGGAGGATTCCCTCTTCGTGAAGGCGTTTCCCAAGATGCAGCGAGAGCTGATGCTCCCCGGCATGCGACTTCCCGACGCTGATTCCAGCTACTTTGACACGCTGGCAGTGAAAATCCTGAAATCGACTTTTGCAGACGGCAAGAAGCTGGAAGATTTCACCCCGTGGGTAGAACGAGAAGGAATCGAGCAGCCCCTCAACCGCGATGTGCCCAATGAACTGAAGAACCTGCTGAACGACATCGCCAGCCGTTACGAACTGCGATACATGTCTATCCCCATTCGACTGGACGTCACGATGGATACGGACCTGGGCAAATCCGGCGGTTTCACGTACAAGATTCTATGGACCCTATGGGATGCCCGCTATGGAGAATTGGTATTCCTGACGTACTCCAGTTTCACTGCGGCCACTACCAGCAGGGTATCTCCAGAAAAGGAATGGTCCGAGCCCTTTGCAAAAAGACTCTGGACCATGTTCAGCACCGATGTCAATAATCTAGAAAGCCACTAATCCGAGGGGAACGGAAAGTTTCCGCAATCTCTACTTATACAGATTTTCATCAAGTAGGGAGTCCAGCCTCATAAGATATCGCCGAGAGATTTTGATTTGAGCTTTCCTCAGTTTCACCACATAGGCAACATCCGGAACGAAAGGCTCACTTTTCGGATTCTTGGGGTGAATCGTATCCCTATTGAGATACCGTTGAATCAGTTCATTATCCCTGGATAGGTTTTCCGGAGAAAAACCAGCCTTCCTCTCATCAGAAACGTACAGAGAATTCCCTGCCATGGAAACGACCATGTCATTGTAGAACTTCAAACGTCTACTCAAGCGAACAGATATACTTTCCCGCAAATCACCCGACACACCCATTATTTCTGGACAATTTTTATACATTCCCTGAAACCAGCGATGGCGTTTCTTGTCAATTCCGAAGTCATTTTCAAAAAGGCCATCGACCATCTCGGCAAATAAAACGGAATCTTTCTGAGAACAGCGCTTTCCACGGTTCCTTTTTACGGATTCCAGGCCTGCATCAGCAAGGGCCTTTTGTTCCGCAACTAACGCAGAATCAGTCTTTAAGCCCACCAGATTCGGATTCAATAGAGAATCAAATGCAGCCTCCGCATATTTCCATTTTTCTCTATAAGAGTCCAGAAGTTTAAGGACATCATTTGTATCGTTCAACAAGTAAAAATGATCGTTAAAATCCAGATAGCCCAATTCAAGGAATTCCTGGATTATTTCTTTGCGTTCATCAAAACTACTCTTCAAGCCTTTTCGCGTTTCATCCGACAGAACAACCTTCCCCAGCCTCATGGATTCCAGCAATTCACCCCAAAAGACTTCTAGGCTTTTTCGTTGATTTTCTATACCGGCGGCGAGACCTTCAAAATCAGAAGGACAATTCTTTAATAATTGCTGGAATCGATCATACTTTTCCTTCGTCAATGAGAAAGACTGTTCGCCTATGGACTCAGCGATTTGCCGAACAAATTGAACATCAACGTCTGACGAACATGTCCCCTTGTCAGCTTTGGAAGAAAACTCCTGTCTTGCCACATTTTCCAGTTGTTCCGCAGGCAAAGTCCTAACTTGGGTCATGGCACAAAAGCCTACAAGGACTCCAGCTACACAAGCGGAAAAGACAGTACACACAACCTCGGACAATTTTCCATTGGCACACCACACCTGAAAGAAAATAAATCCCAATAAGGATGCTGCCGGGAAACCAATCCACCACAAATCAAAAATTGCAATACCCACCAGGACAACGTCTACAAGAAAAATCCATCGACGCTTGATTTGGCGGGTACTCTTTACAGCACCAAGTTCAACCATTCCCAGCTTTACGTTCTTGCGGACAAGAAGGCAGAAGCATGCCACAGACATTGCCAGCACAAGAAATACAGGAAAAAGCTTAAGAGGGAAAATGGAATCTTCAATATAGGAGACAACCAACGCCCCCATAACTTCAAACAAAATGCAGAACAAGGTAGATAGCAAGGACTTTATCATACGGCCCCCCAAAGACTAACGGACAAAAGTATTCTTCACGCGGGAGGAACAACACATGTATGGAATCCAGACACAACATTTGATTGCGCCTCGAATAAGCGAATTTCTATTCAAAAGTTGAAGCGCGTCCGAAAAGTTCGAAGTCCCTTCCATATATATGCTGTTTGCAATCGTGACCAAGAATACTGCAATCACAGGTGTCGCAACTGAGAAAACCAAAGAAAAAATATAGACTTTAGGAAAAGTCGCCTTTCTTGCAAAAAAAAGATACGGCAACAGTAAAACAAAAGCGAACGACGCAATATCCATCGCGAAGGATGTTCCGTAGATAAATTTATAAGCCGGAACAAGCTGAACGACCATCTGCAATTTGGAATCATACACCAAAGCCAGATCCTGATAAAGATTGCACCCACCAAACAAGGGGCCAACCACAACGCCAATCCCAACAAGGATCAACAACCCGCCAATAGCCATATTGCTAACCTCCTTTAATACCTTACCACCATTCCAATTAAAAAGGACCGCTTTTTTTTGCGATCCTTTTCTCATGTTCTTTATACCGTTAACTACTCTTCGGAAATAACCACCAGTTCTATGCGGCGGTTGGCCTTGCGGCCAGCTTCCGTGGAGTTATCAGCCTTGGGCTGGCTAGGACCATAACCTACAGCGGTAAGGCGTTCTGCAGCAATGCCCTTGCTGACCATATAATCACGGACAGAGTTCGCACGATCTTCAGAAAGACGCTGGTTCAGTTCATCACTACCGTCGGAACTTGTATGTCCCTGAACTTCTACCTTGGCCTTGGGATTCATTTTCAGCCCCTTGATAGCCTGGTCCAAAGTATGGAGGGAGCTGGGAACCAGTTCAGCGCTACCAGCCTTGAAAGTAACGCCGGTCAGTTCCGCACGAGTATCATCGAACACCACGGTAATGCCGCCGGAACTTGCAGTCTTGGAGACGAAGGGCGTAGTTCCACATTCAAAAGGGCCAGTCAGGCTTTCGCAGAGAATGGTATAGGTATCTTCGCGAGGAATGAGGAAACCAACTTCACCATACTGGTCGGTAGTGACGGTAATCTGCTTACCCTTATTCTGACCTACGAAAGTCAACTTCTTGTGAGCCTGGGGAACATCGTCGTAATTGGTATATGTAATGTTCAGAACGGCATGAGTTTTGTTGGGAGCCAGGTCTTTAGCAAAGGACTGCGCAACAAATGCGGCCAGGGCGACTACAGAGCAAATCACAAACTTTTTCATCGAAAACTCCATTAAAAACCAAATGGTTTTGTCTTATAAAATCTGCATCAAAAATAATTAAATCCTCATTTTCCGTCTTTGCAAATTTGATAGGTTATTCTACATTTTACGGCGTTAAAATTCTATTAGGTCTATACCAAGGAGCAACAAATGAACTTCAAGAAACTCGCTGCCGCCGTTCTGGGATTCGGCCTCGCCACTGCAGCCTTTGCAGCAGACGTCGCAGACAACATGACCCTCAAGGGCAATGTCCAGACCCAGGTCACCAAGTCCCTGGCAGATGACGACAACAACTTCAGCTCCGGCTGGATCCGTGCCAACATCGGTGGCCAGTACAAGAGCGAAAGCCTGGACGCTACCATCATGATCCGCATGTTCGGCCCTGAATTCGGTAACGTAATCGAAGGCAAGAACTACGATAAAATCCTTGCTGACCTGTACTGGGTTAACTACAAGTGGAATCTGGGTGCCGACGACAAGCTGAACCTGAAGATCGGTCGCTGGAAGACCGACTGGACCTCTTCCCAGTCCACCCACTTCGGTACCTATATCGACGGCCCTCTGAACAAGCGCGGCCTCTGGATGCGCGACTACAGCCACAACGCTATTGAATTGGGCTGGAAGCACGGTCTCAACAACCTCACCGCAATGGTTGCAGCTATGGATGGCAAGGCAAACACCGGTTACGTCCGTGTAGAAGACGACCTGAAGTTCACCTTCCCTCTGGAAATGAAGTTCGGCTACCGCGGAAACCTTATTGACGTTGTGCAGAACACCACCTATCTCACCCACCGTGTTGCTGCATTCGCAGGTTACACCATTATGCCCAACCTCCGCGTTTATGGTGAATACGGCTGCCTCTACACCGTAGATGAAGACATCTCCGAGACCGCAAAGAATTACCACGCCCAGGAACTTGGCTTCATGAACAAGGCTGGCAAGATGTTCAACCCGTTCTACATCGGTGTTGAAATCCCCACCTTCGGCATTCTCACCAACCTGTTTGCAGAAGTGGAATACATCAAGGACCGCGATCAGATTGACCCCAAGAAGCCTGATGCAGACGACTTGGCATGGACTGTAGCTCTCGTAAAGACCGTTGGCAAGTCTAAGCTCCAGTTCAGCGTCTACAGCGAAGAAACCTTGAGCGACGTAGGCATGGCATTCCGCCTGACCACTACCATCAAGTAATCGCAAGCTTTTTCCTTTTAGGCACAGATTTCGCTTTATTTTAGCAAACCGTTGGTTTTCACCAGCGGTTTGTTTCATTTTTAAACACAGGACGAACAAGCCTGCTTCAACATTTCAAAAATAAACACTCGAAGCCTGTCTAAAGCGGCATTTTTAGGCTAATTTCAGCATTTTTCATTATTTGGCAGTTGGCATAAATCTTGCTAAATTGTGGGCGAAAATCAAAAAAGGTCCAGTTGGACTCAAACAATTAAACAAAGGATAAGCAAAATGATCAAGCCTTTAGCAGATCGAATCGTTGTAAAGCCGGCCGAAGCCGAACAGAAGACCTCTTCCGGTCTCTTCATCCCCGATAACGCAAAGGAAAAGCCGATGCAGGGTAAGGTCGTGGCAGTGGGCCCGGGCCGCAAGACCGAAGCTGGCGAAACTGTCGCCATGGAAGTCAAGGTTGGCGACGTGGTCCTCTACGGCAAGTACAGCGGTACCGAAATCTCCGTTGACGGCGAAAACTACCTGATCGTTAAGGAATCCGACATCTTCGCTACTCTTTAAGAGTGATTAGTAAACAGTGGTCAGTAATCAGTTTTTGCAGGAAGGACCCGCACCCACTAACCACTAAACACTAACCACTAACCACTTTTTAAATAAGGAAAAAAGAAAAATGGCAAAACAGTTGAAGTTTGATGTTGCAGCTCGCGAAGCCCTCATGAACGGCGTAGACAAGCTGGCAAACGCAGTTAAGGTTACTCTCGGCCCCAAGGGTCGTAACGTCATGATCGCCAAGGCATTTGGCGCACCCAACGTCACCAAGGACGGCGTTTCCGTCGCCAAGGAAGTCGAACTGGAAGACACTTACGAAAATCTCGGCGCCCAGATGGCCAAGGAAGTTGCAAACAAGACTTCCGACACCGCAGGTGACGGTACCACTACCGCAACCGTTCTCGCCCAGGCAATCACTCGCGAAGGCCTCAAGAACGTTGCAGCCGGTGCAAATCCCATGGACATCAAGCGCGGTATGGACGCTGCAGTTGACGCAGTCATCGAAGAAATCGGCAAGATGGCTGTAAAGATCAACGGCAAGGGACACATCGCTCAGGTTGCTACCATTTCCGCAAACAACGACCCGGAAATCGGCGACCTCCTGGCCAACGCTATGGAAAAGGTTGGTAACGACGGCGTTATCACCATCGAAGAATCCAAGACTGCAGAAACCATCCTCGACGTTGTGGAAGGTATGCAGTTCGACCGCGGCTACCTCTCTCCCTACTTCGTCACCAACACTGACAGCATGGAAGTGGCCCTCGAAACCCCGTACATCCTCCTCTACGACAAGAAGATCTCCACCATGAAGGACCTCCTCCCCATGCTGGAATTCGTCGCAAAGCAGAACAAATCCTTGCTCATCATCGCCGAAGACGTGGATGGCGAAGCTCTCGCAACTCTCGTTGTGAACAAGATGCGTGGCACCCTGAAGGTTGCTGCAGTCAAGGCTCCTGGCTTCGGCGACCGTCGTAAGGCTATGCTCGAAGACATCGCAATCCTCACCGGCGGTATGCTGGTTTCCGAAGACACCGGCGCCAAGCTGGAAGACGCTCCGGTAACCGTCCTCGGTCAGGCAAAGTCCATCGTTATCACCAAGGACAACACCACCATCGTCGAAGGTGCAGGCGACGCTGCAAGCATCAAGGGCCGTATCGCCCAGATCAAGAAGCAGATCGAAGCTACCACTAGCGACTACGATCGTGAAAAGCTCCAGGAACGCCTGGCAAAGCTGGCCGGTGGCGTTGCAGTGATCAAGGTCGGTGCCGCTACCGAAGTTGAAATGAAGGAAAAGAAGGACCGCGTCGACGACGCTATGCACGCAACCCGCGCCGCCGTCGAAGAAGGTATCGTTCCGGGTGGTGGCGTCGCCCTCATCCGCGCAGCAAAGGCTGTGGACGCCCTCGAACTCACCAACAGCGACCAGAAGACTGGTGCCGCTATCATCAAGCGCGCTATCGAAGAACCTCTCCGTCAGATCGTTGCAAACGCTGGTGGCGAAGGCTCCGTCGTCGTGAACAAGGTTAAGGAAGGCAAGGACGGCTTTGGCTACAACGCTAAGACCGACACCTACGAAGACCTGATTGCCGCTGGCGTTATCGACCCGGCCAAGGTTACCCGTACCGCTCTCAAGAACGCTTCCTCCATCGCTTCCATGATTCTCACCACCGACTGTGTGATCGCAGAAAAGAAGGAACCGAAGCCGGCAGCACCTGCCATGGATCCTTCCATGGGCATGGGCGGCATGATGTAATAGCCCCGTCGCAGGCCTAGCCCGCGACACCTAAGGATTTCTCCTTATGGAAAACACCCTGGTTCGAAAGAACCGGGGTGTTTTTTATTTCAAGATTTGTACTTCCGCGTCAGCTCAAGACAAAAAGAAAGCCCCCATGTTCAATGGGAGCTTTTTAACGTCTGAATAAATCAGACGTAGACTAGAACATCTTTCTAGCAGACTTCTTGCCACCTGCAGCAGGAGTAGAAGTAGTAGCGTTTCTATTACTGAAGAGCGTTGCATCATCAGAAGACTTTGTACGGACTTCGTAATGGTTACCATCGCACTTTTCGGTAGGAGCGCCGGAGAGATACAGGCAGTAAGTCTTTTCGGAGCAGAACTCACCAGCAGTCTTGCCAGTTGCGTTGCAAATACCCTTGCCGATCACGCCTGCAGGAGTCTTGAAGCCTTCCATGGGAAGATCCTTATGAAGCTTCTTCATGACGGCAATCCAGACCGGAAGAGCATCTTCGGTACCCGTATGGCCCGGGCCCATGGACTGAGGATTGTCGATACCGACCCAAACACCCATGGTGTAACGCTTGGTAAAGCCAATGTACCAAGCATCGGTATAGTCGTTGGAAGTACCGGTCTTACCACCGCTAGGATGATGGAAGCCACCGTTATAGACGCGAGCTGCAGTACCACGAATATTCACGTCCTTCAGCATATCGATCATGATATATGCCGCAGCAGGATTCAGGACTTCGTGTTCCACCTTGGAGCTCTTTTCAATTACTTCGCCATGCTTGTCTACAATAGATTCGATCATGTAAGGTTCCAGACGGTTACCGCCATTGGGGAACACCGTATAGGCGCAGGTCATTTCCATAAGAGTTGCTCCGATGGAACCTAGAGCCATACTGGGAACAGCTGTCAGAGGAGCTTTCTGGATACCGAACTTGCGGGCGTAGTTCACCACGTTTGCAAGACCGTACTTCTGGGCGGTAAGAATGGCAGGGAGGTTCTTGGACTTGTACAGAGCACGACGGAGAGTCATCATGCCTTCGAAGTCATGTTCGAAGTTGGCCGGACGCCAGATTTGCTTTTCAGCCTTGCCGTTCACAATCTTGTCCTGATCCTGAATGGTAATAGGTGCATCGTTCACAGAGTCGCAAGGACTTGCACCACTGGAAATTGCAGTGGAGTAAACGATAGGCTTGAAGGAAGAACCCGGCTGACGGAGGGACTGGACGGCGCGGTTCCAACGAGACTTATTCCAGTCACTACCACCCACCATGGCGCGGATTGCGCCAGTTTCGTTTTCCACCAGGACAGCGGCAATTTCGGCATCATGATAGATCAGGCTATCCGGCATGCGACCGCGTTTTTCTTCGTAATTCTTCTTAACGATGGCGAACAGGCTATCGAAATGAGCCACAACGCTATCTTCCGGCATGTCAAATTTCTTGGCCATGCCGAACTTACGGGTAAAGCGATACTTGATGCGACGACGAACCTTGGTGACCTGGGCCAGGGCTGCACTATCGGCGAAAGCCTGAATTTCCGGGTCAATGGTACTATTGATGGAAACGCCATCTGCATAGAGGGAATTTTCACCGTACTTCTTTTCCATGTATTTACGAATTTCTTCGTAGAAGTAGAGGCCAGCACCCGTTTCAATCTGCTTGGGAGCCAGGGTAATGGGAGTCTTGATATATTCGTGGTATTCGTCGTTATTAATATAGCCAGCATCACGCATTGCATATAGAACCGTATTACGACGTTCCAGGGATGCCTTAGGATGCTTATCCGGACGATAGGCTTCCGGACGCTGAAGCATACCGGCGAGAACAGCATATTCCGGAATAGTCAGGCTGTCCAGGGACTTACCGAAATAGAATTTACCTGCAGCCTGGAAACCATAGTTTCCGCCAGACAGGTAGACTTCGTTCATATAGAATTCAAGGATTTCTTCCTTGGTGTAGGTCTGTTCAATACGGATCGCCGTCATCATTTCCTTGATCTTACGGGCAAGGGAACGTTCCGGAGTCAGGAACAAAAGCTTAGTCAACTGCTGAGTCAAGGTGGACGCACCGCGGAGTTTGCCGCCCTTAGCAACCTTTTCCAGGATAGCGGAAGGGATCGCCCACACGTTCATGCCCCAATGGCTATAGAACACTCGGTCTTCCGTAGCCATCACCGCATGAATTGCATTCTTGGGAATGGAATCGAAAGGAGTCCATTCACGGCGTTCCACGAAATACTCGTGGGCAACATCGCCGTTCATGTCGTAAATCTTGGTCACCAGCTTGGGATTGATCTGTTCCAGCTGAGTCAGGGACGGAAGTTCCGGTGCATAATGGTTGTATACGACAACCGCACTGATAATCACGGCCAGAACCGGGACCTCAAAAATGATAAGCCACTTGATGACTTTCTTGTCAGTGAACCATCCCTTCAGAGTGACCTTCAGGGTGTTCAGGACTTTCAACAGAATTGGTTTAATCTTGTTCATGATTCCATCATGGAAAAAAAGTTGGTCCAAAAATAGCTTTTTATATGGAGTCCCTTGCGAGGAAGCTCTTCAAAAAGGGCTATTTAGCCCTCCAAAAAAAAATTAAAGTTTTTTACGAAATCACCCTTGACAAATATTTGTGGTTATCTATATTTGGGCACGTTGAAAGCGAAAGCGAACAACAAACAAAAATGCGGATGTAGCCCAACTGGATAGAGCGTTTGGCTACGAACCAAAAGGCTCCAGGTTCGAGTCCTGGCACCCGCACGAAAGAGACTTAACGAAAGTTAGGTCTCTTTTTTTTATTTTTCGATTTCTTTTCTCCGAAAAATCTGTAGATAAAATTTTTCGTTTTATACGCAAAACGAACCCCTTTCGTTCCTTGTAAAACATCCATCAGACTTCAGTTCTATTTCATTCGTTTATGCAAAAAAGTTAACACAAATTAACAGAAAAAGCAAACTGTAGTTCTCTTCGTTTCTAACCTATTTTTGTATTTTTCGCCCCGTGGTTTTGTGGTGAAATTCATTAAACAATGATTCATCAAGGGATGAAAAATGGAGTACAAAGAGCAAGTGCTGCGAAAGGTTTTCCAGCACATTTTCCTAGCCCGTAGACACGATAAAGGCCTCACTCAAAACGGACTTTCCGAAATTTCCAACATTACAAGACAATTTATATCCCAAGTGGAAAGCGGGAAGAGACAGCCATCCGTCATGACCTTGTGCAATCTGGCTACCGCAACCGGAATGTCGATTTCTCAGCTTTTTGAAGAAATTGACAAACTCTACATGCAGTACGACCGTCCTGACCGAGGCGAAAAGCACCCTTAACAAAAAACTTAAAATTTACTATCTTTGCGCCACTATGGAATGGCAGCGCAATATCAAAACATTGACGGAAGACGAGATCAAGGCTTGGCTTCGTGAAGTGGACGAGAAACCGTTCCGTGCCGAACAAATCCAGAAATGGCTTTTTTGCCAGCAGGTCAAATCTTTCGACGAAATGTTGAATATTTCCCCTGCTCTCCGCGAAAAGTTAGCAAAGCAATTTGAACTTAGGTCCCTCAAGGAAGACCAGCACATGGTCTCCGTCGATGGTACCGTCAAGTGGCTTTTCGAAACCTGGGACGGACACCACATTGAAACCGTGATGATTCCCGCCAATGGCCGTTTTTCCGTGTGCGTATCCACTCAGGTGGGTTGCGCCATGAATTGCGCATTCTGCCGAACCGCAAAGATGGGCTTCTTCCGCAATCTGGAAGCAGGCGAAATCCTTGAAGAGATTATCAACGTCAACTGGTACCTGAAAGAAAACAACATCTTCAATAACGAAGGTGAAATTGCCCAGGTCACCAACATCATCTTCATGGGTATGGGTGAACCTCTGAACAACCTGGAAAACGTGCATCGCGTTTGCTGCACCCTGCATAACCAGAAACTGTTCAATATGGGTTCCAAGCGCATGACCGTCAGCACCTCAGGCGTTGTACCCCGCATCAAGGAACTGGTGGATCGCAATACTCCCTGCTGTCTTGCAATCAGCCTAAACAGCACCAACAACGAGTATCGTTCCTCCGTCATGCCGGTGAACAACATCTGGCCCATCGAAAAGCTTTTGGAAGCAGTGGACGAATACATCCGCCGCACCGACAATTACGTCACTTTTGAATTTGTGTTGATCCAGAATATTACCTGCACTCCCAAGGCCGCCAAGGAACTTATCCGCATTTGCGCGCCTCGCCGTGTAAAGGTAAACGCCATTATCTTAAACGATGGCGACGATCCCACCCTGCACGCCCCCACTCCCGAAGAAGTGGATACTTTCCTCGCCGCGGTGCGTGCGGCCCAGATCCAGATCACCATCCGTACCGCACGAGGCAGAGACATTCTCGCCGCCTGCGGACAGCTCGCTTACAAGAAGAAGAAAAACGATCAGGAAGAATTCCAGAAAGGCGCAAGCCTTCCTGACGCAACACCCCGATCCAACTAAATCGAATATTATTCGAAACTAAAGGAAGGTAATTAATGTTAACGCAAAACCTCCCCGAATTCTGGGACAATCTCTACGCCGATGGCAAGGATTACTGGAATACCAAGAAGGCAACTCCGGCCCTTCTTGAATTCTTCAAGAACCCCGCTTGCCCCGCCACCGGGTCCGTTCTGGTTCCCGGCGCTGGCTTTGGCTATGACGCCGAAGCATGGGCTTTGCGTGGTCACGACGTGCTGGCAGTTGACTTTGCCCCCACCGCCGTTGACGAACTGGACCACCTGAGCCGCAAGCACAAGAACTTGCGCTCTCTGGACCTGGATTTGTTTACCCTCTCCCCCAAGGACCAGAAGCGCGGAGGCCAGCAGTTCGATATCGTTTACGATTACTGCACTTTCTCCGCAATTCATCCGGGTCGTCGTGACGAATTCTTTGAAGTCTGCTACAAGATGCTGAAGGACGACGGTCTCCTGATTTCCCTCATGTATCCCCTGACCAGCGGCAACACCCTGCAGGGTCCCCCGCACTGCACCAGCGAAGGCGAACTGATGGCTCGTCTGGACGGCGTATTCGATATCGTGGACCGCATTCCTGCAGTGAACAGCCTCCCCGGCCGTGAAGGCAAGGAAGAATTCTGGCTCCTGAAGAAGTGCCTGTAACGACCGCTCACGCTAGAGTTTGAAAAAAATCTCGCAAGCGTTTGCTCTTACAAAGAGGCCCTGGTTTTACCAGGGCTTCTTTGTTCACAAGGCTATTCAGCCAAACGCCATTTTCCCCCTGGCCCCTAGTCACTAGAACCTAGTCCCTCTCATTATTATTCTATCTTTTTTCTGTATATTTTTCACCCCTTTTTATCGAGGTTATTATGGCTGATTTATGTCCCTGCGGTTCCGGTAAGGAATATTGCGAATGCTGCGAACCTATCATCAAGCAGACTGCTCTTGCTGCTTCTCCCGAAGCACTGATGCGTTCTCGCTACACTGCATATGCCAAGCACGAAATTGCATGGTTGAAGGAATCCCTGGAAGCTACTCAGCGTTCCGACTTTGACGAAGCAAGCGTCGAAGCATGGAGCCGCGAATCCGAATGGCTGGGCATCGAAATCAAGCAGACCAAGACCGAAGAAGAAAAGAACATCGGTTGGGTCGAATTCGTTGCAAAGTTCAAGCAGGGCAACATCACCCGCGACCATCACGAACTGGGCGAATTCCACAAGGTTGGCGGCGCATGGTTCTTCTATGACGGCCGAGCAGTCAAGCAGGAAACCATCCGCAAGACTGGTCCGGATGTTGGCCGTAACGATCCGTGCCCCTGCGGTTCCGGCAAGAAGTACAAGAAGTGCTGCGGCGCTGGTAAGTAATTTAAGTGATTAGTGCTAGTGGTTAGTGATTAGTGCGCGCAAAGCGCTTATATCAAGTGGCGCAGCCACGACTATTTAAACTAACCACTGTTTACTGTTCACTAACCACTTTTTCGAAGGAGTATTGCAATGTTCAAAGTTTTCGTTGATGGCGAAGCTGGTACTACCGGTCTTCAGATTTATGATCGTCTTGCAAAGCGTAACGACATCGAAGTTCTGCGCATTTCCCAGGAGCTGCGTAAGGATATCGCCGAACGCCAGCGCTTGATCAATGAATCCGACGTGACCTTCCTGTGTCTGCCAGACGCAGCCGCCATGGAAAGTGCCGCCCTCTGCACCAACCCGGACACCTGCATTATCGATGCATCTACCGCCCACCGTGTAAACCCGGATTGGACCTACGGTATGCCGGAACTTTCTGCAGAACAGCGCGAGGCTATCAGCAAGGCTAAACGCATTGCCAATCCTGGCTGTCACGCCACAGGTTTCATCCTGGGCGTGCATCCCCTTGTTGCAAGCGGAATTCTGCCTAGGTCCGCAAACTTGGCTGCCTACAGCATCACCGGCTATTCTGGCGGTGGCAAGAAACTTATCGCCGAATACGAAGAAGAAGCCGCTCTTAGCCACAAGGCTGGAGAATCCCTCCCCATCATGACTCCGGCACCTTATGCCCTGGCTCTTAGCCACAAGCACATTCCCGAAATGAAGAAGTACTGCGAACTTGAAAATACGCCCTTCTTCAATCCGGTGCTTGGCCCCTACTATAAGGGCATGGCAGTAACGGTTGCCATCTTTGCAAACCAGCTGACCAAGAAGGTGGGCCCTCAGGACCTGACCGATATTTTGAAGGAACACTATGCGGGTTCCAACTTCGTTACGGTTATGCCTTACGAGGCCACACCGGCAGAAACCCCGGCACTGATCAATGGTCGACTGAACCCGACCATCTGCAACAACACAAACAACGCCTGCATCCAGGTTTTCGGCAACGAGAACATCATGCAGGTCACCACCATCATCGACAATCTGGGTAAGGGCGCCAGCGGTGCCGCCATCCAGAACATGAACATCGCCCTGGGCTTGGAAGAAACTTTAGGCCTGTAAGACCGCGACGAAGCCAACACACTCAACCTCACCCACTCCACGGGAGAATTATGTTTTTAGACGAAAAATCAATCGAAGTACGCTCCGGCAAAGGCGGCGACGGCATCTGCAGTTTCCACCGTGAAAAATTTGTACCTCTGGGCGGCCCCGATGGCGGAGATGGCGGCCGTGGCGGCCACGTCATTCTCCAAGTCAATGAACAGTATTCCACCCTATTGGACATGGGCAACGCACGCCTGTACAAAGCTCAAGGCGGACAGCCCGGTGGCGCAAAGCGTTGCACCGGCCGTTCAGCAGAAGACCTGATTGTAGATGTCCCCAAGGGCACTATCGTGAAGGACGCCGAAGGCCGTATCCTTGCAGACCTGACCGAGGACGGCCAGCGCTGGATTGCCGCACGCGGCGGTAAGGGCGGCATGGGAAACCAGCATTTTGCAACTCCTTCCAACCAGGCTCCTCGTAAGTGCACTCCTGGTGAAGCAGGCGAAAAACGCGAACTGTTCCTGGAACTGAAGCTCATGGCAGATGTCGGCCTGGTAGGTTTTCCCAACGCAGGCAAGTCTAGTCTCGTGAACAAGATTTCCAGCGGACGTCCTAAGGTAGGTGACTATCCCTTTACCACTCTGGAACCGGTACTCGGCATCGTCCAGATGAACGGACACAGCTTCGTTGTTGCGGACATTCCGGGTCTTCTGGAAGGCGCTAGCGAAGGCAAGGGTCTGGGCCATCAGTTCCTGAAGCACATCGAACGCACTCATACACTTTTGTTCGTAATCGACGGATTTGCAGAAAACGCATACGAACAGTTCAGCGTTCTCAAGAGCGAACTTGCTGCATTCCACCCGAAGCTCGCAAAGAAGCCCTACGTTATCGCACTTAACAAGAACGATCTTGGAATCGATAATGCCATTAAGGAATTCGCTGACCACAAGGAAAAGGTCATTGTGACTTCCGCTGTTACCGGCGATGGCTGCCATGAATTGCAGCAGGCTTTGGACGAAGCTGTCCCCCACGTTCAAAAGAAGAAGGTGGGCTGGGAATCCAAGAAGGTCGTAGAAGCCAAGACCATGAAGGCTGCAGAAAAGACCAAGGCAAAGGCTGCCCGAAAGGAAGCTTCAAAGAAGCCAGTTTCCAAGGTCCCCGCCAAGAAACCCGTAGCTCGTAAGGCTCCAGCAAAGAAGAAATAAGGTTTATTAGTCAATGGCAAAAAAAGAACAAGCAACACCAGTCATCCAGAATAGAAAGGCAAACCACCTTTACTTCGTGGATGAGACCTTCGAAGTGGGCATCATGCTCATCGGTTCCGAAGTCAAATCCATTCGCGATGGTAAGTGTACCATCGGAGAAGCCTGGATTGACCTGGACGAAGAGAAGGACGAACTGTGGTTGGTTGGAGCCCATATTGACGAATATCTTTTCGCAAACCGATTCAACCATTTCCCCGCAAGACGCCGCAAGCTTCTGGCACATGTCCATGAAATCCAGAAGATGCGTAAGGCCAAGGAACAGAAGGGCTGCACCCTCATCCCCCTGAAGATCTACTTCAAGAACCGTCGCGCCAAGCTGGAAATGGGAATCTGCCGCGGTAAGGACCAGCACGACAAACGTCAATCCATCATGGAACGTGATGCCAAGATGGAAATGGCTAGAGCAGCGAAGGCACACAAATAATGAACAACATGCTGGGGAAAGTTTTCGCAATATTCTGTCTGATGGCAGCTACCCTCTGGGCGGCTCAGGTGGACGTGGAAACTTTTGCAAAAAGCAAACAGGCATCTTTCCACTGGTATCCTGTCCAAAAGACAATTACCCTGGCAGGAGCATCCGACACAGCCAAAATGGCCATCGGACTCCCCTACGTTTCCTTCAACGGGAAATCCGTAGATCTTAAGGTCGCTCCCGTCCTGAAAGACAACAAAATTTGGCTTGATGCGGCAGACACATCCAAGTTCCAATTTGCAAGACCCATTAGCAGTTCCGCTACTGCAAAGGTTTCCAGCAGTTCCAGCGCGGTAAAGACGGCAAGCAGCTCTAGTGCGATAAAGCCTGCTAGCAGTTCCAGCGCAGTTGCAGTGACGGTAGCCGCACCTAAGAACGAAACCGCAGGAACTCGAGAAGTAAAGACCATCGTCATCGACCCCGGTCACGGCGGTAAGGACTCCGGCGCTCTTGGCGCAAAAGCACAGGAAAAGGACATCGTTCTCGCCGTAGGAAAGCTTCTCAAGAAGGAACTGGAAAAGGAAGGCTTCAAGGTCAAGATGACTCGCGACAAGGACGTGTTCATCGAACTAGGCCAGCGAGCAAATCTCGCCAACCAGTGGGATGGGGACCTGTTCATCAGCCTCCATTGCAACGCCATTGACGCCTCCCCCGAAAAGAAGAAACAAATCAAGGGTTATCACGTTTACGTTCTTCGCGCCCCCGAGAGTGAAGAAGACAAGGCCATTGCCCGTCGCGAAAACAAGGTGGCCACCCTCTATGGCGAAAAGAACGCCAAGGAAGAACTGACTCCTATTGAATGGTTCAAGCTGGAAGCCCGTCTTGAAAAATACAAGCAGAACAGCTACATGTTCACCGAGGAACTACTCAAGGCCAACGACGGCTACAAGATCCGCAAGCAGGCGGGTGGCGTAGGCGGTGCAGGCTTCATGGTCCTGGTAGGCGCATTGATGCCTGCAGTGCTCTACGAAATCGGCTTCATCAGCAACCCCGACGACGAAGCCTACATGATGAGCTCCGCCGGACAGAAGGATATTGCAGAACGCATTTCCAAGGCCGTAGCAAGCTACAAGGCAGCAGTCCACAACTACAGAGAAACTTTGGGCCGATAACAAGCCGCAATCATGAACCTCATTGAAGATTAAGCAAAAAGGAACCCCAAGCGGAGTTCCTTTTTTGATTATCAATACGACATCCTATCAACGCAACGATCTGCTAGTACGACCATATTCCACATTCACATGACTAGCCTGATTTCCTTTATTTCGTTTTCCGTTGACCAAATAAGTCTTATTTTCCGAAGTTTTTCTTGGCCTTGGCTCCGCAAAATCTCCATTGAATCCGGACCAGCGATCAATGTCAGCAAATTTCGACTCCGGTAACACATCAGCAAACATCGGGATCTTACTGAATGTAGGAGTTCCTTCATCCTGGTAAACACACTGATGAGCGAAGTGGGCAGGAAAGCCTTCACCATCCTCCCTAGAATCCACGACATCATATACCGTTATGTATTGACACAAAGCGAAGTAAGATGATGATTTTTGATAGACAAAGTATGCCGTATCATTTTCAATAGGAGATTTTCTGTTGAAAACATAAGTGTCGTCCCCCGAATATTCACTACGATACGAGGACAACTTAAAGCTGGTGGTATCATCTAAATTCAAAGTTTTTCCCGCAACCAACGAATCCGTCGACAGCACCCTCCAAAACTTTTCATCAGCATCTCGCGGTGCGTTCATATAAAGCGACAGTTGACAGCCACCGATTACAACCATGTCGCATACGCATGCTTCGGAAACATACCAATGTATGTAGGAATCATAACCATCATAGATGCCGTTTTCACCAAAGCCCCAACTTTGGCCTGCAATGGGATCAATAACAATGGTCTGTTCCCATTCCTTTGCGAACAAACCTGCTACCAAACAAAATATTAGGGAAATAAATTTTCTCATTATAGCCTCCTTTTTTTACTCCGCAATTAAAATAAAAGGCTATGTTCTATTAGAGTGTAGAACTGCCATTTTATGTTGAATTTGCTGAAAAAAAACTAAAAAATGGTCTAACCCAACAAAAATTAGGTTAGACCAAGTATCTAAGATACAGTTTTTAGGTAGGTAAATCTCAGTTTCTAATAGGGTGTGTTTTTTAGATAGTTATATTACATCTACACATTGAAAGAACATAGACAAATTGAAAAAGACCAGCCCACAAGGCTGGTCTTTTTTTACACCATAGATTCACTAATCTTTCACGCAACGAACAGAGGAGAGCTCTGCTCTTTTGTATTTATCATGAATTAAAGCATAATCATGAGTAAATAAGAATTCAGCGGCTTTTGCATAGCTATCACGTTCAGATACAGTCCAAAATGATGCCTTGGAAGAGTGTTCATAGAAGGAAGGTTTCATCCCAAAGCCAACAGAATCTTTTCCATTTTTATGATCTCGCCAGTCTTTATTTGACTTCAACACATGGCCAGTACATTCATAGTAGACAATCGAACTACCATTGTCGTGACTATCGCAACCCACGGAAGTAAACATATCTCCCAATTCCGTAGAATCAGGAATGTGCCAACCTGAAGGACAAACGCCTTGAATGGGAAGTTCCTTTTCGTCAAGACAAACTTTTCTTTCGCATTCTTTTTTCGAAGAATCCATAGCCACTGCGGACACCCAGGAATAGTTCCGTCCATTTTCCTCACAGTTATCAGGAAAATCACATTCACTACCCACAACATCAAAGTTGAGATTTTCCGCCATCCATTCCTTACCATTGATTGTCACCGTTTTATAGGAATGGCCATCACGTTCATCTACAAGAACACCATACAATCCCTTGTAACCTTCATATTCTGGAGGTTTAGGATAATCCGTTCCGTTTCGTTTGCAACGGACGCCCACTTTTTGGTCGTAAGAATAAGACATGCCATAGAAATTCGAATATCGATCCTCAAATGCAAAAACATAACCGTTGTCTTTGTCAAACACATCACTTGAAGCATAAGCTGCTATATAATGATAATTCTCCGATGCTGAATAACGATAACTGGCGTGATATAAAGCCGAAAACCCCGTTTTATTTTGACATCTTTCCCACCACCAAAAACCATCAGCAGCAAGCGATGAATAAGCATCACCTTCTACGACTGAGTTAATAAAAGCACGCCATTCAACATAGCTTGGAATATGCCAACCATCCGGACAAGTTCCCTGAGCTATACGCCAATCATAAATGTATCCAACATCTCGAATTTCCCTAGGTTCTCCGTATCTTTTTTCCGGAATATATCTCGCGGATTCTCATCGTCAAGTAAATCCGATCTAGGCTGAAAACAAAAAAAATCCCTAGAAAGTGAATTCTAGGGATGGTTAGGTTTCTAACTTGCGTTTTCGACCAAGAAAAGGACAAGCGATGAGACTTAACCGAGA